>NZ_CAMVPN010000092.1 GCF_947169325.1 uncultured Methanobrevibacter sp.
TTTTTTTTTTTGTGTCTATTAAATTGATTGTTTCCTCTTTAATTTTAATGCTTGTCGTTTTGGATTTGATTTTTTCAAGCTTTTCTTACATTAACGTCAGGGGTTCGATGATTTTGATTTGAATTCAAAATGGGCATATATATCAGGCACTGGATTTTGCTTTTAAAATCAGAAATGAGTAATGGTAATGTCGAGGGTGTTTTGAAAGAATTAGTATAATAAAAAAGTATTTTAAAAATAAAAAAAGAGTAGCAGAATTATTCTGCTTTAACTTCGGTAACGAAGGTCATGTTTTCGATGCTTTCGGTTTCACCTGGTTTGATGGTGTAGATTGGGGAACCGAGTAAGATTAACCCGTTACATACTTCTCTGATTTTGTTATCAGCTACTTCTTGCATGTGGGTTCCTTCGTAAGTGAATCCTGCGTCTGCGTTACCGTCTAATGCGAATGAAATTACTTCACCAGATTTCTTGTTAGTTGCGTTTACGTTTAAAATCATTTTTCAATCTCCAAAATTAAATCGATATATAATATTTTGTAAGTTAACATTTTTAAATGATACGGTTTAAATCTTAAAACATGGACATACCGTTATATTTCTACATTGCCTATGATGATTTGGACAGATTATCTCCCGGAAGTGACAAGACAACTGGCCGTGTCATCGACATGATTGATTTTGACATTGACGATAGGATTAACATACTCGATATCGGCTGCGGTGTAGGTCAGGCCACAATTCAGCTTGCAAATCACTTTAGAAATGGTGAAATCGAAGCTATTGACTTGTTTAGGCATTACCTGGATGTTTTGGATGAAAAAATCAAGGAAAATAACCTTCAAAAAAGAGTATTCTCCTACAAGATGGACATGAGGGATTTGGACTTTGCAAACGAGGAATTCGATATTGTATTCGCCGAATCCTCAATTGAAATAATTGGCTTTAAAAAAGGATTGCATGAGTGGAAGAGATTGTTGAAACCGAATGGATATTTGATAGTTTCTGATGTTTCATGGATTGGCAGGCCTTCTAAAGAATCAAGGAAATTCTGGAAAGGCATCTATGATGAAGTCGACACGATTGAAAACAAGGTTTCACAAATTCGGGATGAGGGCTATGAGTTCATCGGCAATGTCACTGTGCCGAAAGGGGACTGGAAAACTTACCATGAACAGTTGGAGGGAAATTTAAATAAGTTGAACGGCGATGCATCGGCAAGGGAATTTGTCAGGCAACTGAAAAAGGAAATCAACGCGTATAGGCAAAACAGTGATGACTATTCATACGTTTTCTACATAATGAGGAAGTGTTAATGTGGAATATGCAAAATTGGGAAATTCAGATTTGAAAGTAAGTAGAGTATGCATGGGCTGCATGGGATTCGGAGATCCTACAAACGGAATGCACACATGGACATTGCCAGAAGCCGAATCAATAGAGATAATAACAAACGGTCTTGACAAAGGCATCAACTTCTTTGACACTGCCATTGGATATCAGAACGGAACTTCAGAGCAGTTCCTTGGCCGTGCAATAAGGGAAAATGCCACACGTGATGATGTGGTTGTTGCAACTAAGTTTCTTCCAAGAACCGAAGAGGAAATCAAAAACAATGTCTCAGGACAGCAGCACATTCACGATTTTGTTGAAAAAAGCCTTTCAAACTTGGGTTTGGATTACATTGACCTCTATATCTATCACATGTGGGACTTCAACACACCATTGTATGATATTCTTGAAGGCTTGAATGAAGTCATTGAAGAGGGAAAGGTCAAATACCTCGGCATTTCTAACTGCTTTGCATGGCAGCTTGCAAAGGCAAATGCACTTGCCGAAGCCGAAGGATTTGCCAAATTCGTGTCAATTCAGGGTCACTATAACCTGATATTCAGGGAAGAGGAGCGCGAGATGATTCCTCTCTGCACAGCGGACAATATCGCAACAACCCCTTACAGTTCACTTGCTTCAGGAAGGCTTTCCAGAATGCCCGGCGAAGAGTCAAAAAGGATGAACGAGGACTTTTATGCCAAACTGAAATACCAGTCAAGCGAAGCTCAGGACTTTGAAATCATCAAAAGGGTAAATGAGCTTGCAGGCAATTATGACGTATCAATGACTGAAGTGTCTCTTGCATGGCTTTTAACAAAGGTCACATCCCCAATCGTCGGAGCCACAAAGATGCACCACGTTGAAGGCGCTGTAAAATCAGTCGATTTGAAATTGGGTGATGATGATATTGATTATCTGGAAGAGCCTTACGTTGCACATGATCTGGTTGGAGTGATGGCTGACAATCGCTCGTCTGCATCTGATGAGGACAAGGTATGGCAAAAACACACAAAAGACAGGATTTAGTTCAATATCTCTAAATCCTTGTTTTCATATTTGTTGTGGCCTTTGAGGCTCTTTTTGTATTTCCAGCATGCAATTGCATCATCCAATGACTTATCATCGTTGTTTTTGAAGAAATCTCGGATGTACTGGTTGTACTCGAACTGCTTTCCTATTTCTGTCTTTTCCTTTGAGCTTAGAATCTCATGATATGCATTGATGGCATCGCGATATGTCTTATCTGGGTTTGCCTTAAGCCATTTCTGGAACTTTACCTTGAATTTGAAACCTTTGCCAATTTCTTTTTCAAAGAATTCACGTTTGTCTTCGCTGCATTTGAAGTTCTCTCCAAGTCTGGAGTCCAGTGAAATCTCTTCATGGGTATTGTTCACATTAACGGTTGGCTTTTCTAATTTCAGCTCTTCACCGGTATCCAGATAGTGAACAATCCTTTTTTCCAGATCTTCTTTGCTGCCGCTTACCTTCAGGCCTTCGGACCTTAAAAAGTCCTTTAGTTCTTCCTTTAAAAAGTAGTACTGTTTGAACTCTTCACCGGCCATGGCGGTTGTTAATGTGGGTCGTGACATGTTATCCAAATATTAATTCATCGATAATGTCCATATCAAGGTTTTCCTCAACGATTTCAGCTAATCTGTTAAGTGAATAGTCCTTCTGGGTTTCGTATGGGTCTTCTCCGAATTTGGCTTCAAGACCCTTTTTGACACGGATGTAGTTTAAGAATTCCCTTCTGAAGTTGTAGTTGTGGAATATTCCGTGGAAGTATGTTGCAAAGACATTTCCATTGCAGGCTCCGTCGATTTCACCGTCCTCGTTGTTTCCCTGGCCTTCATTTATGCTTAAAAGTGCTGTTGAGTTTACTAGTTCGCTTGTTCCTTCGTGGATTTCATAGCCCGTAATTTCCTCGCCAATGATATTCTTGAACATTTCACCTGCAATGCCTTCCAGATTGTCAGGTATTGTGGCAACTGATTGGGTAACAATCTTGTCTGCTCTTGAAAAGCTTGATTCGATATCCAATAATCCCAAACCTTCAATGGTTCCATGCTTGGATTCGCGCTTTTCTTCATCATGGATGATGTTTCCCAAAATTTGAAGTCCTCCGCAGATTCCAACGATTGGTATTTCGGATGATTTTTCAATGATTTTTTCTGCAAGGCCGCTTTCACGCAGTGCAAACATGTCCTCAGTTGAGTTACGTGTTCCTGGAATAAGTATTGCATCGACATCTCCGATTTCGTCATTGACGCCTATCATCTTGAGCGCCACGTCCTCTTCGTATTCGAAGGGGTCTATATCTGTGAAATTGGCAATTTTCGGAAGCCTTATCACGCCGATGCTAATGTCCTTGTCCTCAGCAAAAACGTGGGTGGTCAATGACGCTGAATCCTCTTCAGGTAACTTCAGGGTTTCGTCATATGGAAGAACTCCAAGAACAGGCTCTCCGGTTATCTCTTCAATCCTGTCAAGACCTGGTTTTAGAATATCCAAATTGCCTCTGAACTTGTTGATGACGGTTGCCTTCAGGCGTGAGCGGTCATAATCATCAAGAAGCACGTATGTTCCTGCGATTGCCGCAAACACACCTCCCATTTCAATGTCTGCGATTAAAATGACGTTGGCATCTGCCATGTGAGCTATTTCCATGTTGGCGATGTCCTGGTCACGCATGTTGATTTCAGCAGGTGATCCTGCCCCTTCAATGAAAATGATGTCGTATTTGTCTGAGAGAATCGCGAAGCTTTCCTTCATTGCGTTGAATGCTGTATCATGGTATTTGTGCTGGTAGTCGTAGAAGTTCATGTCTCCGATTGACTTTCCCTGAATGATGACGTTTGAGGTGAAGTCTCCTTTGGGTTTCAATAAAACTGGATTCATATGCACGCTCGGCTCAATCATTGCCGCTTCGGCCTGAAGCATCTGTGCGATTCCGATTTCCCCGTTTTCCTTTGTCGTATATGAGTTCAGTGACATGTTCTGGGATTTGAACGGTGCAACGTTATATCCCCTGTTCTTATAGATTCTGCACAGTGCCGCTACGAGCATGCTTTTTCCGGCGTTTGAGGAGGTTCCTTGAACCATGATACATTTTGTCATGTATAAAGTATATGTTGCTTTGACTATAAATAATTTAAAAATGAGTTAAACTTAATCTCATTTGAAGGATATAATACATTCGTTTGTCTGGGGATTCAGTAATTATAAAATTACTTTATTGCTGACTGTGACTTGTCTATGTATTTTCCTTCAAACTCGATTGGCAATAAATAATTATCGGATAATTACTATTGCATTTTTTAATATGTGTACTTTTTATATATAAAATTGTCCTTTTAAGTTTAATATTCTATTATTTATTTTAAAATACTTTCATTAATATTTAATTTTGAATTAAAGTTAAGTTATAAGCAGTATTTTATTTTCGATAATACTAATATATAGTTCAATATTTTTCAAAGTGAGGTAAATATCATCTCCCAAAAGCAAACAATCGGTCCTTCATAATCCTCATGAAATAAACAGAAAAAAAACAGCTATAAAATAAGAATTCAAAGCACAAAATTCAATTAAAAATTTCACGCCATATCTTTAATGATTAAAAAAAGAGTTGTTCACTGGCATTCGATGGCTTGCCAGGTCATATCAAAGTTTTTCTCAAAAATTAAATCAGTATCCTCATTTGTGAAAGTTATCCAAAAACCTTGAATTCCCATATACATGTTATGCAAGGATTCTACAATGTTTTCAGTTGATAATTCTTTCTTGATTTCGTTTTTCCTTTTGCCCTCTTCGACAAGGTCGGTTAAAAATATTCTAATGTCATTTCCTGTTTGTGAAATTATCCCATTGACCTCATCGTGGGCATATCCTGTTGAGGTTAAAAGATGTATTACACTCTGATAATTGATGTTTTCATTGATGCCCTCAATTTCCACACCGTTAATGTAGTGGCGTAGAATATAAAGCAGTGCATCATGGATTTTCTCCTTTGATGAACCTTCAAGTGGGATTTTATCAAAATCGATTTTAATATAATCCACCATATACTTTTGCAGAATTGCTTCAAATATTTCGCTTTTATCTGAAAAATAATAATATATGCCTCCGGTTGTCAGACCGGTGCAATTTCGAATTTCACTGATTGAAATGTCAATTGTACCTTTCTCCAATATTAATTTCAGCGTTTTTTCAACAATCAAGTCCTTAGTGTTCATCTAACCACACAATGTTTTTAATAGTTAATTAATTATCTATGAATCTTATCTTTTCCCATTCCAACTCAAAATTGTCTTCAAAGACTGAAACCATATTATCAATTAAATATACGTCCCATCTATATTGAATTCCTAGGTACATGATAATTAATGACTCTGCAATATCTTCGGCTGAGAAGTCTTGCCGGATTTGTCTGTTCTTTTGACATTCTCCGATAATTTCTGTGAAAAATTCCTTCAATTCCTTTAGGGAACTATGGAAAAACTCAATGGAATTTTCATAAACAAATCCTTTTGCAGTCAAAACCAATAATATCTCTCTGTAAGCTATGTCCTCATCAATCGATTCGATTTCGATTCCTCTTTCTTTTTGCTTAAAAATTTCAGCCATGACATCGTGGATTTTCTCTTTTGCATCTCCCCTTATCTGTCTGAGTCCGTCAATATTGAATTTGAAATAGTTAATGAAGTATCGTTCAGTAATCTCATTATATATCTCTTCTTTATTTGAAAAATAGTGATATATTCCGCCAATAGCAATTCCGGTGGCAGAACTGATTTCTCTAATTGAAATAATTGAGTTTTCCTTTTCAATCATTAATTTTAAAGTCTTTTCTAAAATTAACTGTCTTGTATCCATACATATAATAATTATATTTTAAGGTTATTAAATAATGTAGAGAACGAACGTTCGGTTATGTTGAAAATTGATATAAAGAACAAATGTTCTATAATGTTGGAAATTAAAGACAACTTTCTAGTTTTTTAATCATTAAGCAACAATAACTTTATAAATCAATAAAATGATAAATATTAATAAGAAAAATATTGGGCATTTAAATTAAATTATTTGTAAATATTTTCTTAAAATTTTTATTATAATTTGGAGGATTAATAGAAATGAATGAAACTGTTAAGCAACACTCATGGGTTCCATTAGTATTAGTTGCCTGTGCTTCATTTATTATAACATTGGATGCTACATTCATGAATGTTAGTATTTCTAAGGTTGTTGTAGACCTGCATACTGATGTAAGTACCATTCAATTGATTATGTCCTTTTACACTCTGATTACAGCTGCATTCATGCTGCTGAGTACCAAACTTCAGGACATAGTCGGTAAAAAGAAACTCTTTATAATCGGTACTGTGCTTTATGGTATAGGTACATTCACTGCAGCAATAAGTTGGAGTACACCAGTGTTATTTATTGGATGGGCATTGATTGAAGGTATTGCAGGGGCATTAATGACACCTGCTACTGTTTCTCTTATTAGTGGAATATATCATGGTGAACAACGTACATTTGCTTTGGCAATTGAAAGTGTAATGGTTTCCGTTTCCGCTGCTGTCGGTCCGCTCTTCGGTGGGGTCATGACAACATTCTTCAGTTGGAGATGGGGATTTGCAATCGAATTAATATTTGTAATCTTTATTTTAGTAATGCAGAGTAAAATACCTGACTTTGAACCTACTGAATCCAGAAGCGATTTGGATATTACTGGTGCTATAATTTCATTAATTGGACTTGTTCTGTTCGTATGGGGTATTTTAATGCTGACAAAAGATACTTCAACCAGCATAATGGTAATCGTTGCAGGTTTAATTATCTTAGCAGCATTTGCATGGTTTGAATCTAGAAGAAAAAGTAACGGCAAAGTACCGTTACTGGATATGGGATTATTCAAAGACAGAAATTTACGTGTAGGAGCAATCATTAGATTAATAGGTTGTCTTGCAATGGGAGGAGCATTGTTTGCTGTTTCATTGTTCCTGCAAAGTGTAATGCAGTTAAACGCATTAAATACAGGTCTGACCACACTTCCGATGACTATAGGTCTGCTCATATTTGCAATAGCAGCTCCAAGCCTATCCACTAAAGTTGGTCATAAGAAATTAATAGCTTTGGGATCATTAATCGCTATCATTGGTTGTGTGATTTTAAGCTATCAATTCAGATTGAATACATCAATGTATGATTTAATGCCTGGTCTGTTTGTACTGGGTGCTGGACTTGGTTTCGTAATGTCCTTAAGTACAGATATTTCATTGGCCAATATTCCTAAGGAAAATGAAAACAATGCATCCGGTGTTCTTACAACCACTCAGACATTAGGTGAATCAATGGGTACAGCAATTATCGGTGTAATCTTAATTCTTGG
>NZ_CAMVPN010000093.1 GCF_947169325.1 uncultured Methanobrevibacter sp.
CAATATATTTTTTGGTTTGCGAATCCCCGCCCTCTACAGGGCGGGGAGGTTCAAATCCCTGTCGTTTTAATTCGATGAATATTATGTTCTCAAAGATTCGCTTAAAATCTGTTAATGTATGTTTTGAAAGAATTGTCTGTTCGGATTTTCTACTAGAAGTTCGAAAAATGGTAAATATGGAATAGAATTGAATATGGAAGGAAACTTTAGGAAATTATGCTAAAAAATATCATCAATTCCGCAAATGGGGGGATTTAGTTAAAAAAAGAGAGCTGGCCAGAAACGAAATCAGGTAAGTTCTGACATTAACATATCCAAAATCACATTTTCAAGTATATATGGGTGTTCAAATCTGATTTGATTTTTAATGTTGATTTCATTAACGTTAATGTAGGTGCGTTAATCTTTAAGTTTTCATATTTTCTTTTGATTTAATTGAGGCTTCCGTTAATTATACTGCCTACTATTTTTGATGCTCGCAGAAATATTTGTCTAGATACAGTTTCTACTTTAAATTTTCATCCAATAACCTTGGATTTTTAGAATTTTTGCTGCTCACTACTTTTCGTCCAGTTCTACTTTCCAATTCTCTTAAAGCATTGCCGGCTATATTGTTTAAACGGTTCGGCATTTGGAGAAGGTATTGATTGAATAATACGGAACTTGTTTTGCAGTAGTAACATCTGTTTTGTACATTTTACCGTCTTTATGTGGTGGTAATTTAAGTTGGTTACAAATTGTAACCAACTCAACACCTTCTTTGTTTAACCTTGTTTTTAATACACTCCAGCACTTACAGGACACTTAATTTAAAGGGATAAAGCTAATGCCAACTATTTTATTTATTATTTAACAATAAAATTGCTTCAAACATGCAAAAAGCATAAATATTTAAATTAAAAGAAACAATAGCTTTAATAAAGTAGTAATATCTTAAATCATAAATATTAATGGAGGGTGATTAACAATGGAATTTGATAAAGAAAAATTCAAAAGTGTTCTTTCATACATCATCAACAGATGTGAAAATAAAAAGAATGTTGGAAAAACAGTGATTTGTAAATTATTATATTTTTCAGATTTCAATTATTATGAAAAATATGAAACTTCCATAACCAATGAAACCTATATCAAATATGAAAGAGGCCCATATCCACAACACATTGATGAAATAGTCGATGAAATGATTAACGATAACTCCATTACAATTGAAAAAAAACCTTATTTTGGAACTACTATCCATAAACACTACTTACAGGAGGTTCCAGATTTATCAGCACTGAACACTAAGGAATTGGGTGTTATAAATGAAGTAATTGATGAATTGGGTGATCTATCTGCAAAAGAAGTTAGTGAATATTCTCATGGGGATATGCCGTGGATGATTGCAGAAGATAATGAAGATTTAGACTATGAATACGTTTTTTACAGAGACCCTGAATATAGCGTTAGAGAATATGACAACTGAATACACCATTAAAACTTATCCCAAGTTTGATAAGGAATTTAAAAAGCTCACTAAAAAATGCCCATCACTTGAAAAGGATTTTGAAAGGTTAAAAAAAGTTTTACTCTTAGATTTAAAAAGAGGAGATCACAGATTAACTCAAGACAGATATAATCAAATCCCTGGATTAGGTCCAAAAGTAAAATTTCCAGTGTTTAAAATCAAAAAATTTCGTTGTAAATCAATTAAAGAAGGAAACAGATCTCCTTTTAGATTTATATTCATATTAAGTAGAAAACACAACTTGATATATTTCACAGAATGCTATTACAAATCCAAACATGAACTTGAGAACAAAAAAAGAATACAGAACATCTGTGCAGATTATGAAAAATATTTTAATGAATAGGTTGTCCACGGATAAGTGCTACGTAATAGGAATTATAGTAATATTCGGTAAATTCTCTTCCACATTAGCTGAGCCCGATATTTTCTCATGAAATATACGTAACTTATTTTAGACGTCATCAAAATATTCACTAGAATTTCCTAAGATACATATTGTCTCCCAGACTTTCCACCAATCCCCATTCAATCAGTTCATTTAAGTGAGTGATTACTTTTTCATCAAAATTCGCACTGGATTTATAGTGTTTAAGGTAACTGTGATTTAAAAGCTCATCAAGGGGGAATCTGACCTTACCTATGCGAACAATTGTATCATAGACTATTTTCTGCCACATCGAAAGGTTAAAAATAATATCCTCGTAATCCTCATCATCCAATTCATTATAGAAGATACTCTCTTCATCATTATTGTGCAGTTTCCAACCGTTCAACTCAAATTCATCCCTTGCTTCAATCGCATCCCACTTTGTATCATATGGTCCTAAAATGCGGAGTTCACCATCAATTCTTTTCTTAATCCAGAATTTACGATATCTTTTCAAGATGTACCGGTTGACTTTTGAATCTCCATGGTATAATGCTTGTTTTCCCATTGTTTGATATTTCATATACATTTCGATGTCTTCATCAACATTAAGTATAACATCAATTTTAGAGTCATAATGATTGATTATGGCAACTTCATCATTAATTACGGGGGCCACAAGGTACTGGTTATGAATCTTGCTGAAGAAAATCGGACCTTCCTTTAAAATATCCATTAAATTCCAATCATGCTTGACAAGCAAATCCCTTGCAAAAGTAGCATCATTCAAGTTATTATAGCATCCAAAAACCTCATTTTTGTTGTTGATTGATTTGAAAACCCTGAATTTATTATTTTTCTCGCAGATATATTGTTCACTTGTCATTGAAAATGTTTATATTCGCGAAAATATTTATAAGTTATGAAAAAGATGATGTTAATTATTGACAAAATCAGAGTAGAATTAGTCTTTAACTTAATTATAGAGTTCATATTTGAGTTGGTAGTGAATATTTTATCACATTAACGACAGGTAATGTTATGTTAATCTTATTTGACAGTGCCATGATTAATCTTTATTTTTCTAAAAAACACTTATTTTTCTTTTTTTAATCATTTTAAGATGCAAGTGAGCACTTACATTCGAAAAACTATTTATATGGCCTTTCATAAACTAATTAATAGGTCTGATGTACTCAAATTGAAAAACATCAAAGACAGAAAAATTATCAAGGTGACTATAATGATTGACAAATGGACAAGAGACCTGATTCATTAGGTGAATGGACCGGTGAACTCAAAACTGATAGGAGGTGGAAATATGGGTTTTTTAGATTGGTTTGATATTGATCGTTGATGGACTCCTCAGGTTTCTCCGTTTTAAGGGGATTGTGAGGTTTTGTTTATAAAATTGATGTGGAGGTGAAAATATGGTGAATATTGATGTAAGTGATATTATGGATTTCATACCTGATTTCAGATGTTTCTAAATTTATAATAAATTCGCAAAAAATATCCTACGGGGGTGAAAGTTCTGCGAATTGAAAGTGACACGTAAAATGCTGCCTGTTTGGCGCAATCGAGCAGGCAGTTTTAACATAACTATTTTTTTTAACAAACCATTGCCGCAAGCCGATTTTCCACTCAATTATTTTCATGTAAAACTTTTTGAATTTGGCCATGATTGCACCGGTATTTGCATACAATTAAAAAAGTTATTGACAAACCTCTGAAAAAAGAATTATAAGGTCTATAAAGGGATATTCAATGAATAATTTGATAAATTTGGGATGGACATGGGATTTTTTTAATTTTTAGGATTTTTAAGTTTGACATTACCATTTGACTTTTCGCATTTCCAATCTGATTTTTAATTGCGGATATATATCACACTGTCAGTTCAACATAAATTTCACAAATGCTTCATGTTAATGTAAAATCCAGTGATTTTGGTGATGGCTTTCTAAGTGAACTATTTATTTAATCAACTCTTGAAATGATTTGGTGGACTTCAAAGTATTTTTGCACCGCAGCTTGAACAGAAGTTTGAATCGGCATCCACTGGAGCTCCGCAGTTTGTGCAGAATGATGCTGGAATATCGGATTCTTCATCTGGATTTTCCACATCTGCACCATGCAGCAGCTGTTCCTTTTTCTCGTCATATTCCTCACGTGTTATAAGCCCCCTTTCATACAAATCTGCGTACTTCAGAAGGATGTCTGCATTGTCGTTGATTGTTTGGATGTCCTCGCTTTTCCTTTTCGGCGCTTCAATATGGTCGCTTACTATGCTATTGAATGCTGCTAGGTCAATGTTAGCAACCTTGCATATGAATTTGCTGTCATTGTTAAGGACGAATGTGACTATGGTGTGCACGAAGCCCCTGTTTCCGAACACCATGCGTCTTATGTCATCATAAAGGACGACGTCACCTGTGGATTTTATGGTGAATCCGTCATTCATGAAGAGAAGATTAGTGTATTTCCATTTTGTCTCGCCTTCATTGAGTGCGCCCAGGATGGCGCCGCTTCTTCCCCATATTGCGGTTCCTATTGCGACATCGCCGACTCCGCTTGACTGGTACGGAATTTGGATGTTGATCTTTCCTTTTGAAAGGATGTCCCTTTTGGCATCCTCGACCTTTGCTGCATCCGCT
This sequence comes from uncultured Methanobrevibacter sp., assembly GCF_947169325.1. Classification (GTDB taxonomy): domain Archaea; phylum Methanobacteriota; class Methanobacteria; order Methanobacteriales; family Methanobacteriaceae; genus Methanocatella. The sequence goes on from NZ_CAMVPN010000093.1 coordinate 4,538, forward strand.
TCATCTAAAGTTATCAGCCTGTTGTTGGGTGACATCTCCAAAACAAGTTGGTTCACCCTTCTTCCGACATCCTCATAGGTTATCCTGCCGTCTTCTAATTCAAGCTTTATCTGATGGTTGATGATTCCCCATGCCTTTGAGGTGTCACCTATGCCGTTTACCTTCAAAAGCCTTACGAATTCGCTGTTGTGAAGAATCTTTCCTCCGATGATTCCTTTCAGTGTTTCCTCACCACGCTTTATTTCCTTTTTGTTCATTGGTGTTGACAATGGCATTTTTCACTCCTCCATCTTTTCCTTTAACTCTTTGATTTCCTCTCTAAGCATCCTGTTTTCCTCACCGAGACTGTCAAGCTTTGAGTTCATGGATTCAAAATGTTCTCTGATTTCCGCTTCAAATTCGTCCTCGTCACTTTCAATCAGGCGCTCTGTCATGAATGAGGATATTGCAGCTGTGATTGTGGAGAATATGAATATTCCAGCTGTAATCAGCATCATGGTGATTACCTTCTCGTTGTATGTCTGTGGAGTGATGTCACCGTATCCTACGGTGGTAAGAGTCACAATTACGAAATAGAAGTCGTCAAAAATGCCATAGCTCGGACCGAAAATGTAGAGGAGTCCTGTGAATATCAGTATGGTAATTATAACTCCGCCGAGAATCTTGTCGATGTTTGTCTTGTTGACGAACTTTTTGACAGTGTATGAGAACCTTTCAAAGAGAAACACTATTCTGATAAGCTTCAATAGCCTGAGATACCTTAAAAGATTCATTCCAGGGATGATTACTGGAAGAATTGAATCAAATGGGATTGATGCAATAAGTGCCAGTATATTGTCTCTGTCCTTTAGAAACGTCTTTTTTGAAGGGGATATGATGAAGGTGGTTGTCCATTCGATTAAAAGGATTATGCACACGATAAAGTCAAAGTTCAGTATTCTTAATGTGATGATTTCGGGAACTTGAAAAATCATCTCTATTGTAATCAGGATGATGTCTGTGACAATCAGTCCGTTGATTACAAACAGGTTGATGAAAAGCTTCCAGTTCAAATCCATTCCAAGCACTTTCATATTATGTTCTCCAATATATTCTTGATAATAAGTTATGTTTAATATTATTATAAAAATTTTGTTAAAGGGTATGCGATTGATGTTGTCTCTTTTGCAAGGAAAGTCAATTTGGATGCCTGTGAATGGCTGATTCTGGAACTTTTACTTTCATCATGTTGCTTGAAGGAAAAACGGATTGTCCAATAAAGATTTAAAAATTTTTTCTAAATAATTTCATCATAATGATGTGTGAGGTCATGTTTTTAACCATTTCATATTTTTAATCAAATAATTGAAACAATGTGGTAATGTTGTATAAATAGTATTAGATACAAAATATTATCTATAAATTATTTGGATTGTTATTATGGATTCTAATGAGATTATCGGTATTGTCTTATTGATTGTTGGAGCATTTTCATTTCTGTTTGTTCAGGTGCACATTTCTTGCGTTATTTTGGTGCTGGGACTGTATTTATTATACAGGGGTCAAAAAAAGCCCGAAAGTACAATTGACAAGGATTTGCGCGCTAAAAATGAAGAGCTTAAAAACATTGAAATGAAATTGGCTAAAATGGAAAAGGAAAAGGAAGAGGAAATCAACCAGAAGCTGGCAGACAGGCAAAGCAAACTGGACAACATTGAAGAGGAATTGGACAAATTGGAATCCGAAAGAATCCGGGAAGTTGATGAAAAGATAAAGGACAAGATCGAGGAGCTTGACAGTCTCAATGCAAAATATGAAAAGCTGGAGCTGGAAAAGAAGGATGATTTGTCCAACAAATTAAAATTCAATCAGGACAGGCTGATTCACCTGCAGAATGAGGTAAGTGAGCTTGAATCCCAACTGGACAATACCAAAGAGGAACTTGAAATGCAGAGTTACGGGCTGTATGAGCCTAGATATAAATTTGTCAATTCTACGCTATATAAAGAGAAGTTAACAGAGATAAGAAAAAAACAGAAGCAGCTGATAAAAGACAAGACTGCCGCCCAATGCTTTACGGAATGGACTGTAGATGGAAGTGTATCAAAAGGAAGGGCCAAAACAAATGCAAACATCAGGCAGATTTTAAGAAGCTTCAACAATGAATGTGAAGTGATAATCAACAAGGTGAAGCATTCCAATTTTGAAAGCAGCGAAAAAAGGATTCAAAAATCCTTTGACTCCTTGAATAACTTATATAAAAGGGATGATGTAGTGATTTCACAGCAATACCTGAACCTTAAATTCGATGAATTCACTTAGCATTTGAATATGAACTGAAAAAGCAAGAGGAAAAGGAGCTTCTAAGGGAAGCACGTGAAAGGGAAAGGGAAGAGAAGAAACTTCAAAAAGAGCTTGAAAAGGAGAAAAAGAAATTCTCCAATGAAAATAAAAGACTAAATTCTGAAATTGAGGATATTGAAGAAAAACTGAATCAGGCAGAAGACAGCGAAAAGGCAGACTTGTTGGCAGAAATCGAAAAGCTCAGAAAAGCGCTTGATAAAAATAACGAAGAAATCAAAAGAATCGATGAGTGGAAGGAAAAGCCGGGAGCAGGATATGTCTATATAATCAGTAACATAGGATCATTTGGCGAAGGAGTATTTAAGATTGGAGTGACCCGCCGTGAAAACCCCGAAGACAGGGTTCGTGAATTGTCTTCAGCATCAGTGCCATTCAAATATGATGCTCATGTATTCATGTTTTCAAAGGACGCATATGCCTTGGAATCAAAATTGCATAACCGGTTTGACAAGCAAAGGGTAAACAAGATTAACAACCGTAAGGAATTCTTCCGAATTTCAATAGATGATGTAAAACAAATCGTTGAAGAGAATAAGGAGGTTGTTCACAGTTTTGTTGAAGTTCCCGAAGCCGAAGAATATCATGATACCTTGAAAATTGAAAATGCAATGGATTAATAATTTGGATATTAGTAAAACAAGCAATCAAATTAAAAAATGAACTATTTAAATAAAAGAGGAGATGTTAATATGGATGACAAAACATTAAAGATATATGCACATGTATATGCCAGTAGTTATAGGGTTAAGGTAGTTAAGACCTTAAAAGATGAGATAAAGACTCCCACTATGATTTCAAAGGACACTGGAATCTTGCTCAATCACATTTCAAATGTT
>NZ_CAMVPN010000094.1 GCF_947169325.1 uncultured Methanobrevibacter sp.
TAATATTCGGATTCCTGTTCATATTCTATATCGATGCATTATCATTCCTTATTGGAATTCAATTCTACCTTGTAGGATTCATCATGATATTCTTCGGAATTATAGGATTATTATCAAAAATGAGCCGTGTATCTGCTTTCACATCAGTACTTGTTTTACTTATGGGAATCATTTCAATAGCATTGGCAGTATTCGCACTCTCAGAACCTATATACATTGCAATGATTATTGGAGTCGTTTTAATTATTGAAGGAGTAACCTTAATACTTTCCGAGTAAGATTACCCCTTTACTTTTTTTATTTTCAACTTGGCTAATATTTGATTTTAAAAAATAAAGGATTTTAAGTGTAATCATAGTATGAACCATCAAAGATATATTAACCAAGCCAAATTAAAGTCTTGAGAGTTTTCAAGACGCCACCACGATAGAGATTTCTATAAACACACCTAACTCGCCTTTTAGCGATAGGAGGCATGTTCCGTCCCCTAGCATGACTTGGTTATCGCCGGGAGGGACATGAACATGCAATCTTATTTTGAACCTCATTTATTATAAAAATAGATGAAGTGTGCAGATGTGCTTTTGCACACTTTCACAAATGTTCATCATTCTTCAAAGCAGGAATGTTCAATGAACTGAAACTGAATTTCCTGCTCATTACAGAACTCTTCAATGCGGTTTATGATATCTGTCACATCATCATCTGCGCATTCATTCTTGAAGTAGTAAACAACAGGTTCTGCATTTGTATATACGCCAATTGTCAGGAATTCATTATTGAAAACACGTATGATTAATGTGTTGTAGATTTGAATGTCTGCAATGATATCATTTTTTGCCTTTCCGATTGAAGTTTCATTTCCTATGACCTTAATCTGGGAATTCTTATAGACCCGTTTTAATTGTAAAATCTTATCTTCATCTGTCAAAATATCACCCTCCGGTTCCATTTCACTTAATTTTTCTTTAAACAGTCTTGCATTGTGCAGTTTTTCCTGAACTTCCTTGAGTTCTTTTTCCAAGTTCTTTTCATCCTCTATCAATGAATTGATGAATGCCTCTGAACCATTGTTGAAGTTTTCATACATCTCCAACACGTCTCTTGGTGAGAGTATTGAATGATTTTTGAAAAATTCCTTGGTGTGCGGTTTTACGCGTATGCTTAATGGCTTGAGCTTTTCTTTCCTGGATTTTGAATCAAAGAATTCATCTGCAAATTCATTTCCTCTTCTGTGCAATGCATTCATTTTTCGTGCGAACATCTGTTCGAATTCTTCCCTGGACATGTCTTCCGGGAAGTTGAATTCGAATTCACCAGGAGAATATGATCCCCCGAATCTTTCATTTCCGAATGTGAATTTTCTTGGGTCTTCTGTTCTTTTTTGGTTTGACATATTATCACCCTATGGAATGTATTACAAAATTGATTTTTGTATACAATTAAATATTGTGTCGAGGTAGTATATAAATGTATGCATTTTTAAAAAATGTATACACAAAAAATTTAAAAAAAATAATAGCATTCATTTAAACCCTTTTGATAGCTCAGCACCAATCTTAAATGCCTCTTCAATGTCTTTTGGATATTGCAAAACAAGTTGTTTTTCTTTCAGTTCCTGGGAAAAGCCACCCATGTTGTATTTGGAATAGTCTCCAACCTGCAATGTATCGCAAACAGGATACGATTTGATTTCACCGTTCAAATATGAAAACAGAAACTCGATGCTTGAGAGATTGTCCTTCATGGATTCTTCATAGAACTGTCTTGGAGCGTTCATGGTATAGAAAATTCCGACATTGACCTTTCCTCTAAAATAGCTGCTTCCATCATCATAGGACATTACACAAAAAATAAGTCGCTCAAGCAATGCCCTGAATTCGCTTGTAGGCTCTCCGAAGTATATCGGTGAGCCGATGAGCAGACAATCTGCGTCAAAGATTTTTTCAATCACTTCAGTCAAATCGTCATTCCAATAGCATTTTCCTTTGGTCTTATCTTTCTTTTTACATACTAGACAACTTCTGCATCCCTTAAAGACCAAATCAGATAAATTTATGAATTCAGTTTCAGCGCCAACAGATTCAGCACCCTTTTGAGCCGCTTCCATAACCTCTGCAGTATTCCATTTTTTTCTTGGGCTTGCATTAATCACAATAGTTTTCACAATAACACCTACAGGTAATTAAAAAATTAAAATAAGTAAACCAAACACTATTTTTTAACAGTTATCTTAACATTCTTGCTTACTGCCTTATAATATGAATTTCCAGCATATTTAACGGTAGCTGTGAAAGTTCCTTTTTTGGTTAATTTTGTAAGTTTGAAAGTTGCCTGACCTTTAGAGTTGGTTTTTGCAGTGTATGTCTTTTTGTTAACCTTTACAGTGACTTTCATTTTTTTCATTACTTTATTTTTATCTGTTTTTAAAGTAACAACATATTTTTTGGTTTTATCATTTATTTTGAATGTCTTTTTGGCGGCAGTCAATTTAGGAGTTGCCTTGTTTACTACAACATTGACTGACTTTGTTGCTCCTAAAACTTTTGCTTCACCTGCATATGATATTGTTGCAACATAAGTTTTTACGGTCAATGATTTTGGAATGGCAACTATTGCCTGACCATTGGATTTTACTGTAGCAGTATACACTTTGTTGTTTAATTTGACGGTTATTGTTCTTCCGACTAAAGGATTATCATTCTCATCTATTAATGTTACAACAATGTTTTTGCTTGTTCCATAAGTGGTTGTCACTTTTGAAGACATTAAAACGCTTTCCAAAGGTTTTTCAGCGACATTGATCTTTATGGATTTTGAAACAGGATTAAAGTTATCATCACCATTATAAATCACATTAACGTCATATTCTCCCGGATCGATATCTTCAAGTCTGGAAACTCCCTCCTTAATTTCTGATGAATATTCATTGCCTTCACCTAAAACAAAGATAACATCCCCAGTTGCGGTTTTCGGTAAAACCGCTTTTAAGACATCCGCACCATTTTCTTTAACAAATGATAACGTTAGGGTAGGAGTTGTTTTTGTGATAACTAAAGTGGAATCTTTTGTTTCACCAGTTATTGTGTTGATAATTGTTACTGTGTAATTTCCTTTCTCCAAACTTGCATCTAAGGTTGCAACACCCAAATCATCGGTTATTTGTTCATATTCCCTGTTGCCAATCTTAAATGTGACTTTCTTATTTTTAGCCAAATCACCGTTTCCGTCACGGATTTCAGCACTGATTTTTGAAATTGATACTTCTCCAGCACCGCCATTGACTGTGATTGTTGATTTAACAGTAACAGCAGACTTGACAGTTTTATCATCAAAGCTGCATTCGAAAACATGAAGTCCTGGGTCTAAATTAGCGTCGAATGTGGCAATTCCATTGCTGTCGGTTGTTATGTTATAGCTTTCATCACCTATTTGAAGAGTGATAATTGCGCCTTCAACAGGTTTATTGAAATTGGTTAAGTTTGCAGTGAACTTTTCAGGACCGCCATAATATTTTGATACATCCGAAGCGGAAAGGGCGTAATCTGTACGGACATAATCGAATTTGATAGTAGGTGAGATTATATTGTTGAAATTATAATCCCCAATATAATTCGCATATGCTTCATAAGACCCTTCATCAAGAACATTCAGTGCCAGTATCGCTTTTCCATTCTTAACACCGGTAGTGTACTTATTGGATCCCATGGTAAATACGACATTACCTACTGCAGAATCATGCGCTAAATCAGCAGTTAAAAGAAGAGTGTCTCCACGTTTGCTTTTTGTAAGAGTGATTTTAGGAGTGGTTTTATATACTGTTAATTTTGATTGTTTTTGCTCTCCGTTACGCAAATTGACAATTGTAACCGTGTAAGTTCCAACAGGCAAATCAACATTTGCACTGGCAAAACCAGTACTATCTGTTTTAGCACTGTATTCCTTTCCATCAACAATGAATTTAACATCAAAGTCCTTATTGCTTTCATCATCAGGGTCAATGAAATGGGCTCCAACTTTTGAATTTAAATATTCGCCATAAAAATCGACCTTGTCAATTGTTGAATATACGAAAACCTTATGCAATATTGACTGGCCATTATATTCAAACAATACATCGTAATCCCCAACTTCCAAATCCAAATAAAACATGGCATTTCCATCTTTATCAGTAGTATTGTAATAAGTTTTATTTGAAATAGTTGCTTTTACAACTTCTCCTTCAATGCCTTTGCCATTTTCATCAGTAATTGTAGCCATAGTTCCAGAAACACCATAGTATCCCCAATAATTACTTGAAGAAATCTGATATGGATTATCAGTTACGGAAAATGTTTTTGTATCTGATGAAACCCTTAAATTGGAATCACTGGAATAAATCGCTGTGACATTATAATCACCAAGAGCCAAATTATCAAGCCTTAAGACCGCAACACCCTTTTGAATATTAACCTTATAGACATTTCCTGAAACAAGGAAATTGACATGGCCTGATGCCTGTACAGGATTGACGTTGGCATTTATAGTTACAACAGAACCCAATTGAGTAACTGAAACTACACAAGTGGAATCTGCTGGCAATATGTCCAATATAAACTGTTTTTTCTCACCGCTGATTGGATTAATTGCAGTTACCAAATATTTATTAACATATAAATTAAGTTTAAGATTTGCGAAACCTACATTATCTGTAGTAGCATTATATTCAAGAGGGATGGAATTTGTACCATACAGCTCAACATTGAATGACACCTTATTATTTGAAAGCACATTACCTTCCGTATTCAGGAATGATGCAGAAGCATATACGTCTAAAAATTCCTGGGAAAGATCATTGGCTACAATGGTGGATAAGACTGCAAACTTGGATGAGACTGTCTTTCCTCCATATTGTAAATGTACATAATAAACACCAACAGGTAAGCTTAAATCCAGAATTATCTGACCATTGGCGTCAGTTTTTAAAGTGTAATTTTTTCCGTCAACTGAAACCTTAACGTTGACTCCGCTTAAGGCCTTGCCGTCATTGGACAATGTGGCAACATACTTTTCAGGTCCGCCGTAAAACTTAGATACATCATTGGCCTGAATAATCAAATTGGACTGTGCATTTTTTAATACATTGACCTTAAAGTCAATAAGATTGGAAATTGCCCTGCTGGATTGGAACTGTGCGGTTACATTATATGTTCCTTCTTTTTCAAAAGTAAAGTTCAGGCAGGCTTTTCCATTTTCAACGGTTGCATAATAATACTGGTCATTGATTGTAAATGTCACAAGACCCTCTAGAGGACATGCTATTCCATCTTCAACATAATTTTCAGGAAGAGTCAATTGGATATTGACCAAATCACCAACACTGACATTACCTAATGGATTGTCCTCATCACCGCCGAATTGATTTATATCAATAGCTATCTCATTCAATGATTTTAAACGTGTGAATGCTTTAATACAGGCTACGCCAGGCATATTTGATTCATATAAATCAACCCAATTTCTGCCATCGTTACTGTAGAATGAAATACCCTTATCAAAGGTTATCTTATTTATTTCATCAGCTGTACAAATAGGAAGATATACCGGTGCCCCATTGAAGATTTTGATTGAAATTTCAAAGGAATCTCCTTTCTTTAAAGGAACCTCATTTACAAGAGGTATTGTAAAGTATCCAGTTTGAGAGTAACCATTTTGAGTTGTAACAAGATTTCCATTCAGATATATTGAAGCAGTGAAGTTTGTTGGCTCATCGAAATATGTTGAAAATGCAGACAATATCTCATCATTTCTAGCTGTGAACTTATTTTTTATGTATACTTCATCACTTTTTATGCTATGAAAACCGCTTTTACCTGCATAATCATATTGGTAAATGTTGCTGTAGCCCCTGTCATCGTCGAAAATGAAGGTATAACCGAAACTGATTTCCTGCTGGTATGACAGGTATCCGAAACCATTATATCCCCAATTGGAACCCCAACTGTTTTTAATTATCCATGCTCCCACTGCCTTATTTCCTAAAAAGTCATTACTGGCAAATTCATCATCCCAACCTACGATTGTGACAGCATGGCCCTGATTTTCTGATAGGTCAATACCAATGGAAACGGCACCGTATTGCATTACTGCTCTTTTAATATAATCGTTATCGTAGAAACTTTCCCTTTCAGGCAAAATATAAACATTTTGAACATGAACTATGGAATCATATATTACTGATAATGATGAATAATCATCATAAGTATCGTATTCATCATATGTTGGGCCAAACCAACCTGCAAGGTAAGCTATAAACATGTATAAGTTACCACCGCTGTTTACACCATCATCTGAGTCAAACAAAGCATATTCTGACATCAGGTTTTTGACATTTTCTTCAGAGAAATCATATTCGATTCCGGTTGCTTTTTTAATGCATGCCTCCAATGTTGAAATACCTGCAAATGCCCAACAGTTTCCACCTTGAATCTGGTCTTTTGCCGGAGTAACATAACCATACTTTCTTGAATCATAGGAAGAAGGCAACATACTTATTGATTCAGAAGAATAGTTAATCAATGGAACCGCAGGATAATAATCGATATCGTAAACGTTTCCATATTTTATAAACACATGTGAATTATCATAAACATTGCCGCTTTCCACAACATTGACCTTATCTCCATCAATGAATATAATGTTTCCTTCATTGGCTGTCGAATCCTTGAAGACATTATTTGATAATCTGAATGAATCGGAAAGCCTGTTAAAAATGCTTCCCCCACTGTCTGCATTAGATCCAGTGAAGGTATTTCCAGTAAGGGCAATACCACCATACATATTGTAGATTGAACCTCCGTAATATGTTGCGGTGTTGTTTATAAATTCAGAATCGCAAACAGAGGAAATACTCATTAAATTACAAATTGCCCCACCAAAATCGGAATGTCCATCCCTAAATAAAGAATCTGCAACATTCAATGTTCCCCTAACCATATAGATTGCACCACCCGCATCATTTAAAGAAGCAAAATCATTGAAGACAACATGATTAATATCTAATTGGCTTGAAAAAGATGCAATGGCACCACCAAAACTGAATGCCTCAGACATGTTAAATTGAGAATCCTTCAAATCCAAAATACTGCAATTGGCATATATTGCGCCCCCATATTTAGCATTATTACTCTTAAAATAAGAACCATGAATAGTTAAATTAGATTTTACACTATAGATTGATCCTCCAAAACGGTCTGCTGAGGAATTGTAGAAAACACAATTTTGGATATTAGCAAAGGAGTTGTAGGTGGCTATAACTCCACCGGATAGAGCAGAATTGCTGATAAACTGACAATCATTTAAGTCTAAAGTGGTAATCTTGCCTGAAGGAGTATCACAAATGATTACACCACCATAAGTGGAATCATATATTTTAGAAATAGACGAATAGGATAAAGCCGGGGGATTAGACGGATTAAAACCTACACTGTTTGCAAACATGACATTATCAGCCACCAAATTTGCCTGGTTGTTAATGTGAACACCAATCATTGTCAAATTCCTTAAAACAAAATAAGAATTATCAGTGACTGTAAACTCAAATTTATTGTGTAAAGTGGATTTAAAAATAGTCTTTTCCATACTTTGACCAACAAATGTTGTCTTGTATGTTGAAGAAGAATAAATTGAATCTGTTTCATTTATAACATATGTCCCATCAGCAAAATG
>NZ_CAMVPN010000095.1 GCF_947169325.1 uncultured Methanobrevibacter sp.
TTATTGTGAATTATCGGACATTCGACCTGACAAGGGATACTATAAATTCCGTTCTGGAATATTCCCATCCGTTCAGCTATGAGATCATCGTAGTCGACAATGCATCAGGCGACGACAGCCTAGCGAGATTGAAGGATTGTTTCAATAACAAAGTAAAGTTCATAGCCTCCAAAGAAAACAACGGCTTTGCAGCAGGAAACAACCAGGCCCTGCGGGAAGCGACAGGCGACTACATACTTCTTCTGAACTCAGACACCGTAGTCTGGCAGAACTGCCTTGAGGAAGTCTACGATTACATGGAAAACCACGATGATGTCGGTGCATGCGGCTGCAGGGTAAGGCTTGAGGACGGTGAGCTTGACAAGGCATGCAAAAGGACATTTCCAAACGTCAAGAACTCATTTTTCAGACTTTTCCACATTCCAAACAGAAGCAAGGACGACAATTACAATCTCACAGACCTTCCCGATGATGAGGTTTATGAAATCGACTGCCTTACCGGAGCGTTCATGTTCATAAGAAAGGAGGCCCTGGATGAGGTCGGACTGCTTGACGAGACCTTCTTCATGTACGGTGAGGACATTGACCTGTGCTACCGCATAAAGCAGGCCGGATGGAAGATAGTCTATCACGGCAAGTCATCCATAACCCATTTAAAGGGGGCAAGCAGCAAGAAGCAAAAAAGCAAGCTTATTTATGAGTTTTACCGTGCCATGTATATCTATTACAAAAAGCATCATGCCTCAGAATCTTCATTTGTCGTAAACATCGTTGTATACATCGGAATCGCTGTTTTGTGCATTTTAAAACTGTTTTTAAATTTGTTTAAAAAGAAAAGTTAAATAATATATCAACTAATATTATATTAAAACTAGTTTTTCGGTAATTGCTATGATAAAGGAAAATCAGAAATTGTTTAATATAATATTGATATTGCTTGATGTCCTAGTCATAGTGCTGGCTCTGATCTGCTCATTCTGGCTGAGGTTTGACACAACCCTTTTCGGGCCTATCGGAGGCCGTCTGGGCTTTTTCAGCTATCTTTTATTTTTAGTCTTTGCCGTGATTCCGACATATCTGATTTTGTATTTTGCTTTCGGGCTGTACAAGCCACGCCGTACCTACAAGAATATATTTTCAGAGGCAACCCAGCTGATGAAGGTAAACATCGTGGCGTTCTTTGTTCTGGTTTCAATTCTCTTTATCATAAACCAGCCTAACTTCTCAAGGATAATGCTTTTCCTTCTGGCGGTAATAGCCACATTCTTCGGAATTATAGAAAGGTTTGCAGTCAGGAGTTTCTTAAGAAACATCAGAGAAAACAACAGGAACCTTAAGCACATACTTATAGTCGGCGACAATGAGCTTGCATTCACATTTGCCCGCAAGATCAGATTGAATCCTTATCTGGGATTTGTTGTAAGCGGGTTTTTAGGAAGGCCCGAGCATGTGGGCAATGAGATTGAAGGAAGCAGAGTGATAGGAGAATTCAAGGACTTGGATTATGTTTTAGAGCACAACAACTATGACCGGGTTGTTCTCGCCATTCCTTTGAAATATTATTACCGTATAAATGAACTTGTGGAAAGCTGTGAGAAGGTAGGAATCAAGGCGGAAATCATTCCGGACTACATAAGGTATTTTCCGGCCCAGCCGTCAGTAGACATGATTGAGGACATTCCGATAATCAACATAAGGTACGTTCCACTTGACGATGACTTCAACAAGTTCCTTAAGTACACTTCAGATTATGTGATATCAATAATTGCAATTGTCATCACTTCTCCGATAATGATACTCACTGCAATCGCCATCAAGCTGACATCACCCGGACCTATAATCTTCAAACAGGAAAGGATAGGCCATCACGGAAAGCCGTTCATGATGTATAAGTTCAGAAGCATGAAAGTGCAGAATCCCAATGAGGAAAAATCCGAATGGACCACAAAGGATGATCCTAGAAAGACTTTTATTGGAAATATAATCAGAAAAACTAGTATTGATGAATTGCCTCAATTTTTCAATGTATTGAAAGGAGATATGAGCGTTGTAGGTCCAAGACCGGAAAGGCCTTACTTCGTTGACCAATTCAAGGAAAGCATTCCGAAATATATGGTCAAGCATCAAGTAAAACCCGGCATAACCGGTTGGGCTCAAATTCATGGCTGCCGTGGCGATACCTCAATCGATAAACGTATAGAATATGATATTGAGTATGTAGAAAACTGGCACATGGGTTTGGACTTAGCTATAATGATTAAAACTGCCGTAAAGAAAAATCCGAATGCATATTAGAAAATGCATGTCACTTTTGACGATATTTTTTTTGAAATTTTAACTCAAATAATACTTTTCAAATGCTCTGTCTCTAAGACTTTATATAGTTTAGTTATAAAATTATAATTAACTTTTCTATGAGGGGTTTGGTATGCAAGAAGAAATTTTACAATTATACGAAAAAATCAAAGATCAACTTTCTGAAGAAGAGTTCGAAGCCGAAATAGAGAAAGTGCGTGAAGCCCAGTCTGATGTAGGGTTTCTTGATGATGTAGATGCCGCACATACTGTTTTACAAAATTTCGGTGTTGAAAAACCTAAGTTAGAACGTGCTAATAAAGAAGAAACCTCTGAAGATTTACCATTCGATATTTCTTTAGAAAGTGAAGATGATGATGAAGTTACAATGACCGAAGAGATTCGCGAACACTATGATAAAGTCAGTGATAAGATTAGCGAAGAGGAATTCTTAAACCGTGTTCGTGAAATAAATCAGGAAAATGCAAGCATCTCTTTTCATACAAGTGTTACTTCAGCGGAAATGGTTGTCAGTGAAATAAAAGATAAGGAAGAAGAAGTTGAAGTCGTTTCCGAAAAACCTGAGTATCAGGACAAATCAATCAAGGATTTGGAAGACGGAAGCAAGGACATTACCATTGCAGGTAGAGTAATATCCATTTCAAACAAAAGATCATTCAAGACCCGTAAAGGTAAAGAGGGTGAAGTCTGCAATGTTGAGCTTCAGGACAATACCGGCACAATGAGATGTGTCTTCTGGACTCCTAACATGACTCTTTTGAAGAAATTCAATGAAGGAGACATCATTCAAATCAAGAACGTCGACATCAAGGACGGATTCGCAGGCCTTGAAGCCAATTTAAGACCAAGGTCATCAATCGCACATCTTGAAGAGGATGCCACAAAATATCCTGTTTATGAAGAAAGCATCACTGACATTGCCGACATCGAGCCTGAAACCAAGGTGAACATCATTGCCAGGATTCTCAGGATTCCAACCATCAGAAGCTATGAAAAGAATGGAAAGCAAGGAAAAGTCGCTTCCCTCGAATTGCAGGATGCAACCGGAAAAATCACTTACACCTTATGGAATAAAAACGTTGAACTGATCAATGACTTGAAATTAGAGGATGGAGATACAGTTAAAATCCTCGCAGCTCAGGCCCGTGAAAGAACAAACAGGGACGGAGTTGCAGAAATCTCACTTACCCACTGGGATGGAAGAATCATCAAAGGGGAATATGATGTTCCTGAAATCCAACAGGAATTTTCCCAAATCGGAGATTTAAGCGAACAAAAGGATGTTTCAATCAAAGGTGTCGTAGTCAGACTCCAGGACATCAGGACATTCCTTAGAAAAACCGACAATAGCGAAGGAAGGTTAAGAAACTTCGATGTTGGAGATTCAACAGGTTCAATCAGAGTCACAGTATGGGGTGACGACACTGCTTTGCCGATTAATAAAGGAGACATAATTAAAATCATCGGCGGAGACGTTCGCTTTGACGATTATACCGAAAGCGGTTACTCAATGAATACCAATTTCAATACCCAAATCACAATCAACCCTGAAAACCTGACAATCGAGGAGCTGGACGAGTTCGAAAACATCCGTGAACAACTGAGGCCTACTCCAATCGGAACCATAGGAGAGATTGACGATGAAGGTAAAGAGATTGACATTGTCGGAAGGATTCTCTCTGTCAATGACATTAACGAATTCCAACGTGACGACGGAACTGTTGGAATTGTCCGTTCAGTGATGTTTGCAGATGAATCAGGCAAGGTTCAGCTGTCCTTCTGGAATGAAAGGGCACAGGAAGAATATGTTGTTGGAGACGCATACCAAATTGAAAATGCAAGGACAAGACTTGGTATGATGAGCGTTGATCTAAACATCGGAAGCGGCTCCAGAGTAATCAAACTGTCTGAAGAACAGGCATCAGCAATGTTCATTCCTGAATTGTCCACATTGGAAAAAACCATCTACAATCCTAAAAAGATTGAGGATCTTGACGAAGAGGAAGAGGACACAATCATTATCGGTAGAATTATAGAATTGAATGACATCCGTGAATTCGACAGGGACACTGGAGATGTTGGATATGTAAGAAACATCGAGATTGCCGATGATACAGGCACCATCAGAGTCGCACTATGGGATAAGGATGCTCAAAAGGAAAGGGCAATCGGAGATGGAATCAAACTCCAAAATCCTCGCCTGGCATTGAATATGGACAATCGCCTTGAAGCAAATGTATCAAGGGCCACTACCATTCTTGAACCTAGCGAAAGCGAACTCGAGAAACTGCCTTCCATCGATGAGCTTTTAGCAGCAATCTATGTTCCAAAAACTATCGAATCCCTGCTTGAAGACGATACAAACGTTTGCGTTACAGGTACAATCAAGGATGTAAGCACCCAAAGGGCCATTCTTAAGAAATGTCCTAACTGCAGCGCCACTGTCGAAGAGTCAATTGATGAATATGTCTGTGACAACTGCGGATACACTTTCGATGAACCGGACTATCTTCTCATGCTCCCTACAAGAATCGAAGATGATACCGGTGACATTCAGGTCACATTCTTTGACAAATTGGCTGAAGAGCTAATCGGAATGAAAAAAGAGGAAATTATCAGTCTTATTGATGACGGTTATGGAATTGAAGACAAGCTTGAAGACTTAAATGGATTAACTGTTGAAATTATAGCTGACGTAAGTTTTGACGAATACAATGAAGAAAATAGGCTACGCCCTAAAAAAATCTTAAACAAATATTTTTAAATAAGCAAAAGGAATGATTATTATGGTAGAATTAGCAGATTTACCAGGTGTTGGTGAAAAAACAGCAGAAAAATTAAAAGACGCAGGTTTTGCTGATATGATGAGATTAGCTACCGCTACTCCAAAAGAATTGTCAGTAAAAGCAGAAATCGGTGAAGGTGTTGCAGAAAAAGTTATTGAAGCTGCGCGTAGAGCTGAAAACATTGATTTTGAAACCGCTTTGGAAGTGGATGAAAGAAGAAAAGACGTCGGTCACATTACTGTAGGAAGCCAGGAATTCAACGATTTAATCGGCGGTGGAATCGAAACCCAGTCAATCACTGAAGTTTTCGGTGAATTCGGATCAGGTAAAAGTCAAATTTCCCATGAATTGGCTGTTACTGTCCAATTGCCTGTTGAACAGGGCGGTCTTGACGGTGAATGTGTATTTGTCGATACCGAAAACACTTTCCGTCCTGAAAGGGTAAGGCAAATCGCTGAAGGATTTGACATGGACGTCGAGCAGGTATTGAGCAGAATCCATGTTGCACGTGCATTCAACTCAGCTCACCAAATCCTCATGGTCGACAAGATCAATGAACTCATTCAAAGCGGAACCAATGTCAGACTGGTCATCGTCGATTCATTGATGGCTCACTTCAGGGCTGAATACGTCGGAAGGGAATCCCTTGCTGTAAGGCAGCAAAAGCTTAACCAACATTTACACTCCCTTCAGCAAATCGCAAACACCTATAATGTTGCGGTGTTCCTTACAAACCAGGTTCAGGCCAAACCTGATTCCTTCTTCGGTAGCCCAACAAAAGCTATCGGTGGACACGTTTTAGGTCACGCTTCCACTTACAGAATCTGGCTTAAGAAAGGTCTTGCAGGTAAAAGGATTGCACGTCTTGTGGACTCTCCTCACTTGCCTGAAGGCGAATGTGTATTTAAAATTACTAGCGAAGGTATCGTTAGTTAAATTTTACCCTTTTTTTCTTTTTTCTTATATTTTTACTAGTGTAACCTATTTGATTACACCTATCGTCAATGTCATGTTGTCATACCTAAATTTTGTTAATATTAACATTGCCAAAAGTTATTATTTCATCAAATATGAATTATTAATGTTTATTTGAAATAATTAGCTCTATTTATTCTTTTTAAAAGCTATAAAGTAATTTTAATCAATATTTTATTTCATCATATATATACTTTACTCTAATATTTCATAAGAAAGCTTTAAATATGTGTATTTACTACATATGTATATCTAATAGTATGTAAAATTTTACTAGACTTGTTTTAAAAATTGCAATTTTTTATATATATTAGATATTTTTCACGACTTGTACAAGGTGAATTAATATGGCAGAAGAAATAAATAATAACGAAGAAATTAGGATAGGTGTTTACGTCTGTCACTGTGGTGTAAACATTGGTGGAGTAGTCGACTGTCCTGACGTTGCAGAATATGCTAAGTCATTACCTAACGTCGTTTACGCAACCGACTACAAATATATGTGTTCTGACCCTGGACAAGCTATGATCCAAGAGGACATTAAAGAGAAAAACTTAAACAGAATCGTTGTAGCTGCATGTTCTCCTCGTCTTCACGAACCTACTTTCCGTAGATGTGTAGAAGAAGCTGGATTAAACAAGTTCTTATTTGAATTTGCTAACTTAAGGGAACAAGACTCCTGGGTACACATGGACTTACCTGAAGAAGCTACTGCAAAAGCTAAAGACTTAACACGTATGGCTGTTGCAAAAGCAAGATTACTTGAACCATTAGAAGCTACCAAAGTAGCAGTAGATAACAAAGCATTAGTTATCGGTGGTGGAGTAGCAGGTATCCAAACCGCATTAGATTTAGGTGACATGGGATTCAAAACCTACATTGTAGAAAGAAACCCAACCATCGGTGGAAGAATGGGACAATTAGATAAAACTTTCCCTACTCTCGACTGTTCAATGTGTATTTTAGCACCTAAGATGGTAGACTGCGCAAAACACGAAAACATCGAATTAATTTCTTACGCTGAAGTTAAAGAAGTTGACGGATTCATCGGAAACTTCAAAGTAAAAGTTGAGAAAAAACCAAGATACGTTGACGAAGCATTATGTACTGGATGTGGATCCTGTCAAGAAGCTTGTCCTATCGAAATACCTAACTACTACGACGAAGGTGTAGGTATGGTTAAAGCAGCATTCATCCCATTCCCTCAAGCTGTACCATTATGTGCAACAATCGATAAAGATTACTGTATCGAATGTAACTTATGTGTACAAGCATGTGGACCAGATGCAATTGACCACAACCAACAAGCTGAAATTATCGAATTAGAAGTTGGTACTATTGTTGCTGCAATCGGTTACGACCCATTCGACCCATCTGGAATCTACCAATACGGATACGGACGTTTCTCAAACGTAATTACTGCTATGGAAATTGAAAGAATGATTAACGCATCAGGTCCTACCGGTGGACACGTAATCAAACCTTCCGACGGTATCGAACCTAAACGTGTTGCATTCATCCACTGTGTAGGTTCAAGAGATGAACAAATCGGTAAACCATACTGTTCCAGAGTATGTTGTATGTACTCCA
>NZ_CAMVPN010000096.1 GCF_947169325.1 uncultured Methanobrevibacter sp.
ATGAGAAACTAAAAGAATTAAACATTAAAAAAAGTTATTTCGTATTTCCCCTGCTCATTATAGTGGCAGGTTTCATTGTATCTTACACAATATACACTCCCGGAATATATATAGCTAGCCTGATTTCTATAATTTTAAGCACCATTAATAACAGAAAACAAGGCAAAGAATTGGAAGATACTGAAAGGTTTGAAGCATTGATTGATGCAATCATAGCGATTATCATAACAATCATCGTGCTTGAAATTCCCCTTGCGGTAAACGGAAATTTAGATTCCCTTTTGGAATTAGACCTTGAATTTGTAGCATATGCAATCAGTTTTATAGTCTGTTTTTACGTATGGAACTTCACTTATAATTTATTCAACATTACCAATAAGATCAATTATAAATCCATCTGGTCAATATGTGCCGGATTGTTCTTTTTGTCACTGATACCATATTTAACAACTTTTGTTGCTATGAATTTCAATGAATTCGTGCCTCAATGTGTGTACGGCATAGACTTTATGGTTGTCAATTTATGTTTGATTATTGCCACATATCAAATGAGAAAAATAGACGAATCAAACAGATTTTTAAGCGAAGCATTCCAAAATTACAATAATTTTATTATAAACATTATATTCACGTTAATTTTCATAATTATCGGTTACTATTACTGGCCTCCAATAATAATGATTTCATGCCTATCCTCAATTATTATAACATGGGTCTTCATGTATAAAAAAATAAATTTACTCGATCTTATATAAAATTAAAGAGGATAATGGCGAAATTGTGTATAAAAAAGTGATATGTGTTTTGTTATTAAGTTTTTTAATCATCAGTGCGGCAAGTGCGACAAATGATTTTAAAATCAATGAAGGTTTTGATGTAATAAACGAGTACCATTCTGTGTGTGAAGAAAACGGCATGCATTTATGCATCTGGGATTATAATGATAAAATTATTCAGGAAAGTTATCTACAAAACGATACCGATTATCGTATAACTCCCGGAGACAATAATACATATAACACTACCTACAATAGTCATGGAACACTAGGTGCTGCTGTGTCTTATGCAAATACAGGCAATGTTACTTTAGATCATGGAATTTTAGAAATAGCAGAAGTAAATGGAGATAAGTATATTTTTTATACTTATATTGATGAGGGAAGTGAAAACGATTGGCAAATATGTTATGAGGAGTTAATGAAATTCAATGAAAACAATAATATAGAACCTTTAGCCAATGCAATATAATATCGGGATGGGTTTGTAAAAGTTCTTCAATTTTAATCTAAATTAGAATGTTTTAAAAACGGAGGCGAAAATAATGAAAGGAATGGCTGGAATAATTGCGATAATCATAGGTTTGATATTATTGTTCTGTGCAGTAGGACCATTATTTTTAAAGATAGGCTTTAAATTAATGGGTTTTGCTTTCCATATAGTATCAATTTTAGGTTTAATTGCAATAATTGTAGGGATTGTCCTTTACATTAAAGGATAATCATATTTTATATTTTTAAAAAATGAGATAAAATATTTTTAGAAACCAAGATGTTTCTAAAAAGTATTTTATCCTATATTTGAATATCACCGATATTTTTACAAAATCAAATAAAAAAATCGTTGAAATATAATTTCAACCAACTTTATTTTTTTGCTTTGATGTCTAAAGTTTCTTTTTCAATTTCAATTCTTTCATCTAAAAGAGCATTCACTTCATCCATTTCGCCTTTAACAGCAGCAAGGTCTTCTTCAACGGATATTAATTCTGCTACATTTTCCATGTCCTTTTCAAGATTTTTGATTAGCTCATTTTTTGCCTTTTGCATTTTCAATTGGGTTTCTAATAGGATTTCCTCTAATTTATTTTTACCTTTGAATAGGATGAATTCAATTGGCTTGTCGAGGTCTTCTGCAATTTCCTTATCGATTGCATCCAATAACTTAAGAATGTCCTTATCAGCATTGTCTTCGGCTTTATTGATCTTTTTAATTGCTTTTTCAATGTGAGATGCAATTTTTTTATCTGTATATGCCTCTTTCAGGTTTAGTTTTCTTTCTTCACGGTTGATTTTAGCCTGTGCCCTTTTTTCTTCAAACTTCACTTTTCTTTCATCATGCTTTACAGCAAGCTTTTCTTTTGTTTCTTCCAAACTCATACATATCACCATAGGATTCTGGATTTCTTCCGATGAATCCAGTACATTACAGTTTATATATTATATAAACATAAAATATATAATAGTTTTACATTCCAAACCTCGACTATAACATCTTAGATGAAAAATATTCAAAATTGAATCATCTGAAGAATGTGGTTGGATGAGGAATATGAAATTCAGTATTGAAAATATGGGTTGAGCATATGGCAAAAGAAGATAAAAAAGTTGCAAGGCAACGTTTTGATGAGATTATGGGTGTTGCAAAAAAGCATCACCTGGCAAAGCTATTGAAAGAGAATAAGGATGACGAAGATTTTGAAATCTCAGATTTAAGATATGCGATGGAAGAATTGGGTCCTGCATTCATTAAATTAGGTCAGCTGTTGGCTACAAGGCCGGATATGGTCGGAAATGAAATAGCCGATGACTTGAAATTGCTTAGGGACAATACCCCAGTAACTCCTTTTGATGAAATCAGACAGGTCATTGAAGGCGAACTCGGACAGCCATTGGAAGATGTCTACAGCGAATTCAATGAAGAACCGCTCGGATCAGCCTCAATAGGTCAGGTTTACAAGGCAACATTAAAGGAAACCGGCATGGATGTTGCGGTTAAAGTTCAAAAGCCCGGCATTTATGAAGTCATCAAACCTGACGTGGTCGTATTGAATAAATTAGCAACAACCGTTGACAAACACATTTCAGGATCAAGGGTATATAACCTACCTGCAATGGCCAAGGAATTCGAAAGGTCAATCTTTAAAGAATTGAACTACATGGAAGAAGTCAAAAACATCAATAAAATTACAAATAACTTTAAAGATGTCGAGTATATCAAAATACCTGAAGTATATCCTCAATACTGTTCATCCAAGCTCATAACCATGGAACTCATTGACGGATACGAAGTGACCGAATTATATGACACTGAAGTTGATGGCATCAACAATGCAGAAATCGCACAATACGGATGCCAATCATATTTAAAACAGGTATTGATCGACGGATTTTTCCATGCAGACCCTCACCCAGGAAACCTATTCGTAACCCGAGACAACAGACTCTGCTACATCGATTTCGGAATGATGGGAGTGGTCAACGACACATTCCGCTCAAACTTCGCCCAATTGATTTTGCTTCTGCTGGATGGAAATTCACACCATTTAATCAACCAACTGCTTTACATGAACATCATCACTCCCGAACAGAACACCGAAGAGTTCAGGGAAGATGTTGACGACCTTCTTAATTCATACATCGGCGTTGACATGGACCAAATGGATGGAATATTCGACGATTTGATGAATGTAATGATTAGCCACAATATTGTCCTTCCAAGAGAGTTCGTAATGATTGGAAGAGGAATAATACTCATTGAGGAAGCCGGAGACAAACTGGACCCGCACTTCAATCTCACTGGCGAACTTGAAAAATTCGCAAAAGACATGATCAAATCAAAATTCGAACCTGGAAACCTTGTCGGTGGCGGATTTAACTATATCGTTGAAATCGAACATTTGTTAAAAGATTTGCCTGACAGGCTTAACAGCACCCTTGATAAGGTTGAAAAAGGCGAACTTGAATTGAATATGAACCATACAGGCTTGGATGATTTGAAAAATCAGCTGTCCATATCCCTGATTGTAGCAGCATTGCTTGTGGGTTCATCCATCGCAATCCTGGCAGATAAGGGTCCAAAAATATGGGACATTTCTGCAATCGGATTTATAGGATTCGTGTTAAGCGCAGTTATCGGCGTATATTTAATTTACAAATATCTCAGGAATTAAATAATTCCATTCCCCCAACTAGGATGTTTAAAAGCATTCCTGCAAATGTGGGGGATAAATATTAAATTTATTATTAATTATTAAAAATGGAGGTAAATAATGAAAATTAATAAAAGTATATTTTTAGTTTTCATGGTTTTAATTTCATTGTGTCTCGTCAGTGCAGTAAGCGCTGCGGATAACTCAACAGATGTAATTGAAAGTGCAGATGCAGATGAAGTTCAAGCCATTGAGAACGTTGATGAAATTATTGCTGTTGAAAATGATGTTGTCTTGGAAAATGCAGGTGTTGCGGATGAACCAGCTTTGGCTGTCGATGACAGTGCTGCGGATTCCAGTTTAGGTATTAACTTTACTTTCGGAGGTAACGGAGGCAATAGTAGTACTAAGTTTAATTTTTCAGACATCAAATTTGATTTAGGTAACGGTACATCTTTTGATTTAGGAAGCTTACTTAACGGCACTACTTTAAGTTTTGGCAATGGTACAAGCTTCAACATAACCGACTTATTGAACAGTAACATGACTTTTGGTAACGGCACCAGTTTTGATTTAGGAAGCTTAATGAACATGACTGGTAATGGAACTGGTTCATTCGACATATCTTCACTTCTAGGTATGCTTGGAGGAACAAAAATTACTTTCAACGCTACCGATATAAATCAGGTTTACTCCGGAAATACCAACTTTAAAGTAACAGTTCTTGATGGTGATAAACCAGCAGCACAGCAAACTGTTGTATTTACGGTAGATAATAAGGATTATGTTGGAAGGACAGATGAAAACGGTACTGCAACCGTTTCACTGGATTTAGCAGCGGGAACACATTACATTTACACTGAATACAATAATGTGATTGGAAAGAATAAAATTGAAATTACAAAAGCAACTTCCAAAATAACCGCTAAAAAAGCAACTTTCAAATCCAAAACCAAAACTAAAAAATATGCTATTACCTTAAAAAATAACAAAAACAAAGCTATTAAAAATGTTAAAGTTACCTTAACTATAAAAGGCAAAACATTTACAGCTAAAACCAATTCCAACGGTAAAGCTATATTTAAAATTACAAAATTGACTAAAAAAGGCAAGTATTCTGCAAAAATCAAATTTGCAGGAAACGGTTATTACAAAGCATCCAATGCAAGTAAAACAATTACCATTAAATAATTTTAGTTAATTTTTTGGGAGGTTTCTAAAACTCCCAACATCTTATTTTTTTAGGCTGTTTGTGCTTATTGATATTCTGATGGTGTCAGATAATATTGAAAATGGTATGGGCAGAATCATCCCTCTAATATTCATCTTTAATTGATTTTCCAAAATATTCTATCAAGGATTGCGTGAATTTTAAAAGAAAGTTTTTAGCTGAAGTATTTGGTATAAGCAATATCCTTGGCATTTTGGGAGTTGGAAGAGGGGGCTATGAAGCCTTTACTTGGGGATATGAATATCCCGATGAAATGGAATTTCTAATTGTAGGCCACAGCTCCTTTAAAACAAACGGTTATCGCTACATTACTTCCAAAGCCCTAATCAATTTAATTGAGTCATCTGATGCATTTTTGGATAGTGTTTATAGTGACCAGTTATCTAAAATCATGTTTTCAATTAATTCATTAATTTATGCTCAGCTTTTTTCCAAAAAATCATTACAAAAGTTTACTCAAGAAGAGCTTGATATACTTATGGACACTTTTGTTGAGGAAAACTCCACTGAAGACATCTATGATTTCAAATATAGGACTGATGCAGCATTAAATTATGATGTGGAGGATAAATTATCAAATATTAAAGCGAAGACATTGATTGTGTGTGCTTCTCAAGACGGTTATTATTCTCCTGAATTTGACATGCTTCCTCTTAAAGACAAGATTGAAAACGTAGAAATCTACATTTTTGATGACCAGGAATTTGTTTACAATGATGACAATTCACTATTTGTAAATCCATTTAGGGAATTTTTGGATGAATTTAAAAAATAGGCCAATTGAATATTTAACGAGGTCAATTCCAAATACAGACAGACATCAAAATTATTAGCTAAACATAATATACATTAATTAAACTCTTATAATGTATATTGATATATTAAGAATTATGAACAAAAATATAAATAATACAATACAAATAACATAATTAACAACTTATTTTATGTGAAAATGATGAACCTGAAACTAGACAACAAAATGCAACTGCTGGTTTTGTTTACTTTAACAACTAGCCTTGTAACCATAGCCCAAGGAATAATAACAACCGGCGTTGTTTACCTGATGAGTGACTTTTCGGTCTCATCAACACAGGCACAGTGGTCATATTCCGCTTTCCTGCTTGTTGTGGGAGTGATGATTCCATTAAGCGCTTTCATATCTCGCATATTCAATGCAAAAACAATATTTTTCTTTTCATTAACCATGTTTCTTCTGGGATCTCTCATATGTTACTTTTCAACATCAATGACAATGCTAATCATTGGCAGAGTTATTCAGGCTATTGGAAATGGCGTCCTGATGCCTTATGTTCAGATTCTGCTTTTAAGAGTCATACCGGAAGAGAAATGGCAGACATACATGGGATTGTATGGCCTTGTTATTGCAATAGCACCTGTTGTCGGATCATTTATTGGAGGATTTGTAATAACCATATACGGATGGAGAGCATTGTTCTCGTTTTTCACAATATCCTCACTGATTCTGATGGGTTTAGGTTTAATCCTTGTAAAGGACAATACACCCACTCAGGATTATCCTCTCGACTACTTGTCCGTGGCATTATCAGTTCTTGGATGCGGTGGCGTGATGCTTGGTTTTACTAACGTTGCAGATTACGGCTTTACCCATCATTTTGTGATTGCACCAATAATTATTGGAATTATCGCTTTAATCCTATTTGTAAGGCGCCAGCCAAAACTGGACAAACCTTTGATTAACGTCTCAATCCTTAAAAACAAGTACTTTTCAGTTGGCACAATATTTATCTGCATTCTATTTTTCGCTCTTAACGGATGCACTGCACTTGTTCCGATATTCATTCAGGGCATAGCCAACAATTCAGCAATCATTTCCGCTTCCGTGCTCTTTCCGGGAGGTCTTCTGATTATTGCATTTAATTTCATAGGCCCTCTCCTTACAAACAGAATAGGAATCAAAAAAGTTCTGGTTATGGGCTGTGTCATTTCGATTATAGGCTTTGCAACCATGATGTTCTATACCCAGGATTCCTCCTTTGAATTCATGATGATAACTCAGTCCATCCGTTATATCGGTGCAGGACTTGCCCTGATGCCTGCTACGACATGGGCATTGACAATGGTGTCAGATAAGGTCGAGGACGGAACTGCAGTCAACAATACGTTAAGGCAGATTTTTGCAGCCATTGGCTCATCAATGGTGGTAGTGATGGTTGCCGTTCTGGCAGGGGGTGCCATAGGCCATAATTCCGCATCAGTCATTGCATTTAACCAGACTTCACTGGTTCTGCTTGTTTTGCACATCATCATGCTCATTCTGGCTATCGTCTATATTGACGATAAGGAAAAAATTGAAAACAATATCTAATTTTTTCATTCATATTTTTTATTGAAAACTAATTTTTAAATGAAATTGAGATATATGTATAATTTAAAAAATAATTTATTATCAATACAATTACTGTTAAGAGTACGACCCACAATTTTCATAATTTTTATATATTTTTTATTACTATTTTTTCA
>NZ_CAMVPN010000097.1 GCF_947169325.1 uncultured Methanobrevibacter sp.
TGACAACACATTTTCCCCAACTTTTAATTCCCCCGCCCAAATGGATGGCATAGTTTTGGTAGAATCTGGAATTGTAAATTTTCATGAACCCCCTGTTGTTATATACTCCCCCACCGCGTGTTGCGGAATTATTGGTAAAAGTTGAATTTTGAACTATGAAATCGGCAAATACATTATATACACATCCTCCTTCATTAGCAATATTGTTTGTGAATGTGGAATTGATGACTTTTAAATTACCATAATAATTATCGATTGCTGCACCTTCAGTAGCAGTATTTCCATCAAATAATGTATTATAAACCGTTAACTCTGCATTTCGCATGCTATAAACCGCTCCACCTCCAGCATTATTATTTGATATTATTGAATCATAAATTGTAAGGATACCTCTATTTTCAATTGCCGCACCATTTGAATCTGTGTAGCCGTTGGTTAATGTTAAATTAATTAAAGTTACCTGAACATTCGATGAAACAACAAAAATATTAGACTTATTATCTGCATTCAAAACTGTTTTAGATGATTCATAACCACAAATTGTAATATCCTTATTGATGTTGATTGCTGATCCGTTTCCTGAATATGCCTTATCTTTTAGGAATATTGTATCTCCAGCACTTGCATTGTCAATCAGGAATTGTATTGAATTGAAATCATATGTTTCTTCTTCAGCGGAAACTTCACCCACAAAAGCATCTGAAGAGATTTCAGTCATGTTACTAGCGCTCTCTTCAGCATAGACCACATTGACCAGCAATACGGATAAAATTAATGTAAATAAAAATATTGCTTTAAGAGTTGGTTTTTTAATTTGAATCACCTCAAAAAATATAACCTAATGAATATTATGAAAAAATTAATGTCAAAAAAAGAAAAAAAAGAGATAGTTGTTTTATTTTTTAACAACTATTCTTCCTGTTTTTGAAACTGCTTTGTAAGCTCCGTCGCCTGCGAATTTAGCAATGTAGTTGAAAGTAGATACTTTAGTTAATTTCACAGTAATGGTTGCTATACCTTTGGAATTGGTTGTACCAGTGAATGTAACACCGTTTACTCTAATGGTTACTTTTTTACCTGTAAGTAAAGTTTTACCTGATTTTAAGGTAATAGCCACTTTTTTAACTGCGTTTACTTTGAAAGCTTTAGCAGGAGCAGTAATAGTGGTTGCTTTTTTATTAATGGTAATTTTTCCAACTTTTTGTGATGCAATGTATTTACCGGTGTCATCGATGAAAGTTGCGTATGCGTATTTGGTACCTGCACTAGCGTATTTGATTGAAGTAGATCCATTACCATTTTCATCAGTAGTGATGACAGCTTTGTTTACTCCATCAATGGAAATAGTTACGTTTTTATTAGCAATAGCATTGCCGTCTGCATCTTTTAAAGTTACTTTTAATACACCAGAATTACCAGCGAAAATGGTTAATGAGTTAATGGTTAATTCACTAACAACAGGTACGAGATTTGGTAATGCAATGGAAGTGGTTGCATCAGCGAATACTTTATCGTTTAAGATGCTGATTACAAGAGTTTTTCCTGCTTCACCAACAATAGTGAAAACACCATTTTCATCACTTTCAGTGGTTCCGTTAACATCACCGATACTGTAACTAATGGTTTGACCATCAATAATAGCACCTTTAGCGTCTTTTAACACACCGGAAACAGTATTATCTGCAATGGATGTGATTTCAAATACTGGAGTTGGTTTTTCACCTTTAGGGATTACAACATCACCGTCTTTTACATACCAGGTTGCTGGATTGGAAACCCAAGTGGTGTCCCAGAATACAACAGAGTTCATACCTTCTTCTAAAGTATTACCGGTTACGAGAATATCTCCAACAGGGTTTAATTCACCGGCTCTTGCTAAGATATGTAATAATACTACGGATTGTGAAGGAACATCTGAAGTGTATTTGGTAACTGTGTTTCCGGTAACATTAATGTTACCTAATTCACTTAAACCACCGTGAGCTGTGTTTCCTGCTTCAGCAGCAACGAGAATGTTGTTTTCGATAGCTGCAAATTCATTGTCGATGATTGCAATTCCTGCAGCGGATTTTTGGATACTGATTACAGGCAATTCATCCCATTTAATGAAGTTTCCTGTTTTAGCATCGGTTCCTTCAAAGTAACCGATATTTTTGAATTTGTTTCCTTTAATTAAAGTACCGCTGGTGGAAGCACCACCAAAGTAAATTGCATAAGAGTTACCAATGAATGTGTTGTTGATTACTTGAGCACCACCACAACCAGATGCAAGAGAGATTGCATCAAGCATAGGGCCGTCAAATGTGTTGTTAATGATAGTTGGGTTTTGTGAACCCATCACACCAACAGCCTTAGTACCTTTTTCCACATTCACTTGAGGGTCGTTACGTAAGTAGTTGGTAACACCAGTAAAGTATGAATTTTTAACTACAATGTTATTTGCTTGTTTTTGAATCCTAACACCATGGTTAAAGTCAATAAAAGTACAATTATCAACTACACCATTGGAAGCACCAAAGAAACGAACACCCCATCCTTTAACCTCATTAGCATTCTTAGTAGCATCATCATAATAAGTCAAAACACTATCAGGATTAGTATCTATGAATACAATACCTTGGATAGTGACACCATTAGCAATCACATTGAAAATACCATTGCCGGCACCATAGCCTTTAATAACAGTATTTCCATTACCTTTAATGGTAATATCGGCTACATTAATATCAAATGAACTATCTGAAACATCATAAGTTTCAAATACACCTAAATCAATTGTATCTCCTTCAATAGCACTAGAAATTACAGTACTGATAGCTTCAGAAGTATTTGCTCCAGGAGAGATTGTACGGGCAGCTAATGGTTCTTCAATAGCTGATTCCTCTTGTACATCAGCTACAACATCATCAACTGCAACAGCATCCTCTGAATCAACAGATGCAATAGCATCAGCTGCATCTTCTGCAGAAACTGAACTAACAGATAATGCAATTAAAAAGACTAACAGAAGAGATAAAAATACCTTCTTGTTATCCATAATTTTTTCCACCTTAATAAATTTTAATTATACTAATATGCACTTAAAACAGCCAAAGTAATATTTAACTTGAAAAAATTTTTATTGAATACTAGTACAATTATTAATTATAGTCGATGTGTAATATAAATATTATCGTTTTTATTCCCAATATAAAAAAAATATTTTACAAAATATAAATCATCTAAACAAAAATATTCCAATTATTATAAAGTTAAATATTAAATATCCTTATTTTATTAAATATTTTAAAAAAATATTAATTTATTCAAAAGATATTTTTAAAAAAAATATTAAACTTTAATTAAGTATATAACGTTAAATAACATAATAAGAAAAAATTAACCAAATAAGTATGAAAAAAATAGTAATTATTTGTTTATTAAATAAAATAAATTAAATTCAATCTATTTTAATTATATTAAGTATTATTTTATTGTTATTTGAAAAACAATATAAATATAAATATATAACAATAAAAATATTAATAAAATTATTCAATTAAACTTCAAGGAGGTGGAAAAATCAAGTCAAATGTAAACAAAATATCAATCGCGATGTTATTGGTTTTATTGATGTTGTTTATCAATATATCAGTAGTGAATGCATCGGATATTCACAATACAACAATTTCAAGTTCAGATTCAGTTGAAGAAAAATTTTATATCAGTAATGAAAATATTGTTGAATTTAGTGAGAGTTATGTGAATTCATCTTCCGAACTAATGGACAAGCTAACTGATGATGGTAATAACGAAGAAATACTGATTGAACCCGGCACTTACCGCCTCCACAACATAACAATAACAAAAAATATCACTTTACAAGGAAATGGAAACCCAATGGACATCATTATCGATGCTGAAAGGCAATCCAGCATATTTCTTATAAGAAATGATGCCGTCCACGTTACATTCAAAAACATAACATTCATCAATGCGGATGTTGTGGGGTTTGGTGGAGCAATATCCATGGAAACAGGACATGTTTATGTGGACAACTGTATATTTACCAATAATACGGCCAGTGTTAATGCAGGAGGCATTTCAAATTACGGAAATTCAGAAAATAAGGGATACTTATTTGTGAATAATTCACTATTTATCAACAACCACGCGGATCATGACGGTGGTGCCGTAACAACATGCTATGCAAATTCAGACATTTACAATTGCGTTTTCATAAACAATTCAGCCCACAGGGATGGAGGTGCAATACGCGTGAGCGTGCAGGGTTACGGCAATGTTCAGGAGAGCATATTCATGTATAATCATGCCGATGAATGGGGTGGTGCCTATTATAGCTGGTCAGGTACATCCAATATCGAAAGATGCATCTTTTTGAACAACACTGCAGGAACAAATGG
This sequence comes from uncultured Methanobrevibacter sp., assembly GCF_947169325.1. GTDB lineage: Archaea > Methanobacteriota > Methanobacteria > Methanobacteriales > Methanobacteriaceae > Methanocatella. The sequence continues at coordinate 4,404 of NZ_CAMVPN010000097.1, forward strand.
TGGAGCAGTGATGGTTTCAGGAGACATTAATATTGAAAACTCCATCATCGTAAACAATAGCGGAGGCGAAACTGGAGGATCATTTTACATCCAGCAGCCAATGTATGATGCAAGAACCGTGATAAATGTCCATGATAACCTGATAACAAACAATACTTCACCATACGGACAGGAAATATACATCTACTGGAATGACACAAGACATCTCTACACCAAATTCAATGATAATGATTGGGGAGACGAAGACCCGAATGATCCGTCCGTAATCGATCCAAGAAATGTGACTCCAAGAAGCAAAGTGACATCAACCAAAAAATCCAATTTGCTGAATACATTAAGCATGGATTTGTTATTGAGATATGGGGACCTGATTGGTGGCTATTTCCCAGACGGCTATCTTGATAAGATTGAAAAAGAAGGAAATAGCAACGAAAATAACCCCCTTGATAACGTTTCCACTGACGGGCAAAATTCAAAAACAAACACCACAAACGACAATCCGAATATCGTAAATCGTGAAGACGGCAAAACACAGCAAAATGCGATGAACCCTACAACTTCCTCAAATATCATAGGCAATAATCAGATTAATGCAAATAACACAATGTTTGAAAACGGCGATGAAAATAATGAAATTGCAATTGGAAATTCAACATCCGTCGGGGCGGAAAATAAAGCTTATGAACTAAATAAAAGCGAATCTGCCGTTAAAACAGTAACCCCACATATAAACTATTACATTTTTATATTCCTAGTAATTGCATTAATTGCATTAATATTCGGATATAAAAGAGAAAAAGCGAAAAACAAATAGTGATTAAACTATTTGTCTTTTTTTATTTTATTAATTTATTATTTAAGTCCCGTGCAACCAGATAATAGTATACATAAAAGCCTAACCAGAAAATAGCTGCAAATACGCAGGCTATGGCAATCCAGGTTATTATCGGACCAATGCCAAACTCAACAGGCATCCATTTCAAATATATGGCTATTGCAAACAGTGCTCCCATTCCTATGACCATCTGGAAAATGACCTGGAGCGGCAATGCGATATCTTCCCGTTCATATATTAAGCCGCTTAATGAAAATGCCCATCCAACAACAATTGATCCCAAAAATGCATTTATTATTTCAACACCGCTGAAAGTTACATTTTGAGGGCCTAATTGGAGAGAACCCAAGACCATAACCAGCATTACAACAAAACATCCTACAAAAGCACCTAAGCTCAGTCTTTTAATTAAATCCACTTTCATATTCCCACCTACAAATCCAAAGCCTCTTTAAATCCTGGCAGATATTTCCTTGAGATATTGTCCTTCAAGCCATTCTTAAGTTCTATAAACATCATTCCCTTAAGTGAAGGGGCGACTCTTTCTACCTTTTTCAGATTGACGATAGCTGCTTTTGAAATGCGCACAAAATCGCCTGTTAAACTCTCTTCAACCTGATACAGTGGCTTTTTAATCAGATATTCCTCATCCTCAGTGTAAACCTTGACCTGTTTGTCCTCGACTCGGAACATGTATATTTCGCTGAATTCCAAAAGTGCAATGTCAGACCCCTTTTTAACTGCCAGCATTTCATTGCTTTCTTCACTTTCCAGAATTGACATTGCCTTAGTGATATTGTCTGTCAGTTCATTGGTGTGAATATCCGCATAAGGCTCTTCAATATCCCTTGAAACAAATAAGTTTACCTTCATAATCTATTTCCTTAATTTTTCCATTTCCTCTTGAATCTTTTGTTCTCTGTATGCCTCAGTGTCAAATTTATCAGCGAACACGAACGCCTTTAGGAAATCCACAAATACTCCTATACCCCAGAAAAATACAGGGAACAGTACCCACCAGAATTGGGGAGTAAATATTGCATTGATAACCGCCAAAAATGCGTTGACGATTACATATATCTTTAAGTTTTTAAAGAATTTGATTTTTGCATCCGCTCTTTGTTCAGCCAATGCCCGTAGATTATCACTCATTTAATCACCCATTTTAGAAAGTTCTTTACTAATCATCTTTTCCCTGTAATCCCAAATGGAATAGGCCTTAAAAAAGTCATCTAAAACATCTAATCCCCAGAAAAACATGACAAAGAACAATAGCCAAAAGCTTTGTAGGAATGCAAAGCAAATAATAGCTATTATAGTATTTACAATCAGATATTTATATAGATTTTCTTGAAATTTGATTTTCGCATCAACTCTTCTTTCCGCTTCTTCTCTAATATTCATGATATCACCATTCGATAGTAATAGTTGGTAAGGTAATATATAAATGACTATTTGGCGATGTGTTCAAGATGCAGAATAAGGTTACTGAAATGCAAAAAACAGGAATTAAAAATAAAAATAGAAGTAGCTATAATACAGCTACCAGATAATATAAAATAGCAGTTAGTGCAGGAACTGATAAATTGTCAATTCCACCATAACTTAAAGCTTCACATATTGTTGCAACAGCAGAAATTGCCAGGATGTAAACAATATTGAATTCAGGCATCACACAACCGATTGAAGTGAAAACCATCCATACGAATACACTCATTACAGAGGTAACCACGAACATTGTAAGTGACCCTTCAAGAGATTTTGTACCTCCGAATACAGTGTATTTGACCTTACCGAATTTTTGGCCAATCAATGCTGCAAATCCGTCACCATATACCATAGGAACAATAGCTAATGCAACAATCCAAATATAGAATTTAGGATCTTTTGCAGGAGCAATCATGGTAAATACTGCTATCAAAATTGTCCAAATCAATGCATAGAAGAACAATCCCAATGCATGGCCTGATTCGGTTACGCTGTTTTCTATCTTGATTGGTGAGTATTCAGTCAAGAAGAACAAGCCTATTGTAATCGGCAGTGTTAAAAACCAAACCATTACCCATGGATCTGAGAAAAATGGCATGGCAAATATCATGTTACCTACCATAATGTGTAAAAATTTACGTGAAACTTC
>NZ_CAMVPN010000098.1 GCF_947169325.1 uncultured Methanobrevibacter sp.
AACGATATAAAAGCAATCAATATTCTAAATTACAAATAAACATTATAAACATTATAAAATAATAAATAGATGCTTTAAAAATAGTAATTAAATTATCTGTAATCAAATTAAACGTTATAAATAATTTTAATTAAGAATTAATCTAATCTTTAAAATTATCAAAAAATCGATATAAAAATAAATATATATCATATTTTTCAAAAATAAAACCATAGTTTATCTAAAAAAAGTAAGGAGGTGAAAACAATCAATGCAAAATATTATCTCATACTGGTGATTATGATTATTTTAATAAGCATTTCTGCTGTAAATGCAACAGATGTGAGCAATTCAACTACTGGCATATCTTCATATGATGAAAATCAACTTCAAAATAATGAAATTCCGCTAGATTCCTCATCAAATTTAAGTAAAGAGTTATCAAATGCGAATGATAACGATATAATCATACTTGAAAAGGGAACCTACAAAATCAGCGATTTTGAAATTACAAAAAATCTGACGATAAAAGGAAATGCCAACCCTCTTGATGTTATCATCGATGGAGAAAAAAAGTCAAGCATTTTTCTTATAAGAAACGATACATTGCATGTCTCCTTTAAAAACTTGACATTCATCAATGCAAATGCAGATGGATTTGGTGGAGCGATTTCCATGGAAACCGGACATACATATGTGGACAATTGCTATTTCATAAATAACACTGCCAGTGTAAATGCAGGAGGAATATCAAACTATGGAAACGAAACCCATAGAGGTTACTTGCTATTAAACAATTCATTTTTCATGAATAATCATGCAGGACATGATGGCGGAGCGGTAACAACATGCTTTGCAGACTCATACATTTACAATTGTGTTTTTATCAATAATTCAGCACACAGAGACGGCGGAGCAATAAGAGTAAGCGTTTCTGGATTCGGAAATGTTGAAGATTGTATTTTCATGTTTAACCATGCTGATGAATGGGGCGGAGCATATTACAGCTGGTCCGGTGAATCGCATATTAACAGATGCATTTTCATGAACAATACTGCCGGAACAAACGGTGGTGCAGTGATGGTTTCAGGAAATATAAATCTGGAAAATTCCATCATCACCAATAACGATGGCGGAGAGACAGGAGGCTCCTTCTACATACAACAACCCATGTACGATGCAAAAACCGTGATAAATATCCACAATAATATAATTACCAATAATTCATCACCTTACGGCAAAGAGATATTTATCAAATGGAAAGACACAAACCATCTGTATACCAAATTCGATAACAACGATTGGGGAGATGAGGATCCAAATGATTCCTCCGTGATTGACCCGAACCATGTGACAGACCGAAGCAGAGTATCCTCAACAATCAAATCCGATTTGTTTAGCATTCTAAATGTGAATTTACTAGATAAATATAGTGATTTGATTAAAGACTTTTTCCCTGATGATTCAATGAAAAATCTGAAAAGTCAATTTAAATCTCCTGAATCCAATCAAAATGAAAATAATGCCAACAGTCATAAGCATACTTCAAATGATTTGAAAAATTCTAATATAATAATAAATTCAGATACATTTAAATCAATTGAAAATAATGAGAATAATACAAAAACATCAACTTCCAAAGCAGAATCCAACTTAATTGAAAGTAATGCCAATCAACAATTAATCGTGGGAAATTCAACATCTCACGGCGATGATGGCGATGCTTATGAATTAAACGAAATTGATGGAGCTTCAGTTGCAAAACAAGGAAATTTGAATGTTCCAGTATTCATTATAATAATTGCAATCGTATTGATACTATTGGCAATAGGTTATAAAAGAGAAAATAAAAACAGTAAATAGATTTGATTCTATTTACTTAATTACTTATTTTTTTATTAATATTACGCGCAAGCAAGTAATCATAAATGTAAAAACCACACCAGAATATTACAGCAAATACACATGCAATGGCAATCCATGTGATTACAGGTCCGATTCCAAGATCAATCGGCATCCATTTCAGATATATTGCTATTAAAAACAAAACTGTCATTCCAATGCCCATCTGGAATATTATCTGGAACGGCAAGGGCAATTCCTCCTTTTCATATATAAATCCTGTCAATGAGAATCCCCAACCTGCCACAATGCATCCGAAGAAGAGATTGATTATATCTGTTCCTGAAAAGCTGATGTTTTGAGGGCCTGCCTGATAGGATATTAAGACCGCAACAAGCAAACCTATAAAGCAACCCACAAAAGCACCTAATGCCAAACTTTCAATTATATCTGTTAACTTCATCAAACCACCTACAAATCCAATGCCCTTTTGAAATCTGGCAAGTATTTTCTTGAGATATTGTCCTTCAGGCCATTTTTCAGCTCAATGAACATCATTCCCCTAAGAGAAGGGGCAACCCTTTTGATTTTTTTGAGATTGACGATAGTGGTTTTTGAAACTCTCACAAAATCACCGTTCAAACCCTCTTCAACCTGATACAATGGCTTTTTAATCATATACTCATCATTTTCAGCGTATACCTTGACCTTCCTGTCCTCAACACAGAACATGTAAATGTCCTTCAGCTCCAGAAGAGTGATGTCTGAGCCGTTGTTGACCGCAAGCATCTCGCTTTGATCCTCGCTTTCAAGAATGTTTATTGCCTTTGAGATGTTTTCAGTCAACTCATTTGTGTGAATGTCCGCATGAGGATTTTCAATATCTCTTGAAACAAATAGATTTACCTTCATTGTTTAATTCCTTAACCTTTCCATTTCTTCCTGAATCTTTCGTTCCCTGTAGCTTTCACTGTCAAAATCATCAACAAATGCATATGCCCTTAAAAAGTCAGCGATGACACCGATTCCCCAGAAAAATACAGGAAACATTACCCACCAAAAGCTTGGTGAAAACATCCAGTTTATAATAAATAATATTGCATTAACAATTATATATGCTTTTAAGTTCCTGTAAAATTTGATTTTGAGATTAACACGTTCTTCTGCTCTTGCCCTTAAGTTATCTGTCACATTATCACCTTCAAATCGATAATAATACTTAGTCAAAGCACATATAAGGACTAATTATCACATTGGCTGAGATGCAGAAAATTATGATTAAAATGCAAAAAAAGAGAATTGAAATGATGGCTATAATACAGCCACCAGATAATATAAGATTGAAGTTATTGCAGGAACTGTCAGGTTGTCAATTCCACCATAACTGAAAGCTTCACATAATGTTGCAACCGCTGAAATCATTATGATGTAAACGATGTTGAATTCAGGCATTGTGCAGCCGATTGATGCGAAAACCATCCAGACAAACACACTCATAACGGTTGTCACAACAAACATTGTAAGTGAACCTTCAAGAGATTTGGTGCCTCCAAACACTGTGTATTTGACTTTACCGAATTTCTGACCGATTAATGCTGCAAATCCGTCACCGTATACCATTGGAACAATTGCCAGTGCCACAATCCATATGAAGAATTTCGGATCGTTTGCAGGTGAAAGCATTGAGTATATTGCAATCAGCAATGTCCATATTCCCGCATAGAAAAATAAACCTAAAGCGTGGCCGGATTCGGTTACGCTGTTTTCTATTTTAATAGGTGAATATTCTGTCAGGAAGAACAGCACTATTGTGATAGGAAGTGTCAAAAACCATACCATTACCCATGGATCTGAGAAAAATGGCATGGCAAATATCATGACGTTTGCAGTATAAAACCAATTCCATTCTTGAGTTCCTATTGCTTGCATTTACATGCCATGTGTGAACGTCTTCACCTTCCTCAAAGTCAAAGTCGATTTTAACGAGGTTCCAGAATCTTGCGAAGTTGTATTCATACATTGTCCCCTCATAATAGAATCCGATTAATAGCTTACGTGGAATTTCAATACCGAATGCCTTTGGCCTTCCTCCTCCTGCTTCAAAAGCGGAGTTGTTCAGTTTTTTACCGGTTATTAAACTTGTAATGTTACATGAGGAAATCCAAAGCCATGGTGAGGTGAAGTCTCCTCCCCAATTCTTGTCGGCATATCCATAAGATTTTTCAGGAATCACTTCGTATTCTTCCCCATCAAGCCAGATTGTTCCGCTGTATTCTGTCTTGATTCCTTCTGCATGCCAGAACATTTCAAATGAGTTTAGCTTCCTGAAAAATGAGTTAGCACCATACCCAACATTAAAAGTGATTTTTTTTGTCAATGTCAAGATCCCACATCATGTCTCCAGCATTGGACATGTATTCAGGGTGGTTTTTGGCATCCTCCTCTGAAACTCTTGAAAAACCGCTCATGTGTGTTTCTGTAAGGCTGCAGTCCCCAACTTGAATGTTAAGCTCGTCATCAGGGCAGTTGAAGTATTTCATTGAGTAAAAATTATGGATTTGTTTTGGATTTTTACCCCATGTTCCTGCCTTGATCATGCAGTATGATGGTCTTTTGCCTGCTTTTTGGTTTTCAGGCAATTGTCCGAGTGTTGGTTCTTCTTCAGCTAAATCCGGGTTGCACACAAAGTATTCGATGAAAAATGGTTTAGGTTCGCCTGTCTTTTTATTGTATGCTGTTAATGAATGCCACCACCAGTCATATCCCTTTTTGGCAAGTGGCCCTTTAAGCATATAATAATCTCTTTTCAAATCACTTTTATTCATATTATTCCTCCCAAGATAAGATAATATGTAATATATTTTAAATGTATTATTATTTAATTTAGAAAAAAAAGAAGAAAAATAGATGAATTTTACATTTTAGATTTCATTTCAGATATATCTTCACGATAATACCATGCAACTGTTAAAATTATTAACAAAATTATAAATGAAATTCCAGTTACTTTATAAAATTCATCCTCATCAATTACTATTTGTTTAACTACAGATTGAGAACCTGGATTTCCACTATCACCTGCACTTGGTTGAGATGCTCCCGCTTGAGACACTGCATCTGAAACATCAGAGCTTTGTGAAACATCATTTACAGGATTGTTTGCACTGTTTGAAGGATCTGCTCTTTGACTTTGAGTGGAGTTGCCGTAAGAACTACTATCCCGTGACAATTTTCCATTTCCACGATTGGCGTCTCCGCTGGATCCATCACCAGAACCGTCACCATTTCCGTTTCCTCCACCTGTTCCAATGTCCTCATACAATTGGTAATTAGGAATTGATGGGTAACTATAACTTGGTGTTTTTCCATTAATAGGTTTTGAAGATTGCTTGGTATCTGAATCATAAGTATTATCCCTTCTGGAATTATCGACAGTTGCCTTGACAATGTCACCGGTTTGTGCATCCACAGTGAATGTGCCTATTCCACCACTAATAGTTAATGTTATGCTTTTTCCATTGTTGATTCTATATGACAATACCCTGTCAGGAAGCAAACTAGCCACATTACCATTTGAATCAATGAATGAAGCCTGGAATTGGTTAGGACCTGTTTGAGTAACGACAAACCTTATATTATTTGTCTTGATTTTAGGACAAACGACCCCACCACTGTACCAATTGTCTCCAAGTTTCAATGGATTATCATTTTTGTCATAATATGTGTCTCTAGCTTCAACTTCACGCTCCCTATTTCCCACAATAGCATTATAGGAAATCTCCTGACTCTTTGGCACAACATAATTACCTCCAAATTCAATACCCACATATTCATTATTGGATATGATATTTGATTGAATCTTATTGTTACCGATTTCAGACAAAGAAATTCCATTTTGACGATTGGATTCAATTGAATTGGAATTTATATTTATATTATTTCCCGCCTTATTAACACAAATACCATTTTCTATATTCTTTGAAATTGTATTTTTGCTAATGTACAAATTATTTGGTCCTTCACCATAGTTTTTGCCATTAATCTTACTATCCAGATAAATGCCATTTTTGCCATTGCCGGTTATGGTATTTCCATGAATATAAACATTGCTGGATTTAGCCACCTCAACACCATTTTTAACATTATTCGCAATTTTATTGCTAAAAATATATGAATAGCTTGACTCAGCAAGAACTATCCCGCTTTCAGAATTCTTAACAATATTATTTTTAGTAATGTTTAGGTATTTGGTGTTTAAAGCAACAATGCCGTTGCCTTTTGAGGTAATGTCATTTCCATAAATGGTTACATAATCTGCACCATCAACTTTGATTCCGTCACCGCCGTCAATCTTGAACCCCTTAACTTTTGTTAAAGAAGCGCCTTTTCCCTTAACAGTGATTACAGGACTTGATGAACTTGATTTTAATGTAGTTTGAACATTGCTCTGCAATGTCAGGCATTTTGTTACAACCAAATTAATATCCGAATAGCTTTTACCTTTAAATAAGATTACGTTATTCTCTTTAGCATTATCAATGATATTCTGGATTTGGGAATTGCCCATTCCACTTTCCACTTCACGGGTATTGTCCATAGTAATCTTAGTGGTCAGAGAGGAAGATTTATAATTTGAATTTCCGGCGAATTTAGTTACAATATTATAAGATCCGTCATTCAGTCGTATTTGCAGTGATGCAATGCCTGCAGAATCGGTGTTCTTGTTATAGCTTTTGCCATTGACTGTAAAAGTTACTTTAGCGTTTTGAAGAGCATTGTTATTGCCATCCAATAACTTTACCTTAAAGTAGTCTCCAATCACATCAAAATTTGTTTGGCCTTCAACCTGAAGGTGAGTATTTACCGGCGCAGCTTCAAGAACCCGTGTATCATTGGATGCTTCCAATGCAGGTTCATCCAAAACAGATAATGTCTCATTGACATTCGTGGAATTATCAATCTCTTGAGCGGCGCAAACATTTAATGTCAGTAATGAAAATATCAAAAGTGATCGTAGGCAAATCAGACAAGATTGATCTGATTCTGGCTGCGCTGCTGGCAAAGGGGCATGTGCTTCTGGAAGATGTGCCGGGCACCGGCAAGACCGTGCTTGCCAAATCGCTGGCGAAGTCCATCGACACAAAATTCAAACGGATTCAGTTTACTCCGGACCTTCTGCCTTCTGACCTGATCGGCATCAATTATTTCAACCAGAAAGAGCAGGAGTTCGTCTTCCGTCAGGGCGCGCTCTTTACCAATATTCTTCTGGCAGATGAGATCAACCGCGCAACGCCCAGAACCCAATCTTCTCTGCTTGAAAGCATGGAAGAAAAGCAGATCACAGTGGATGGTGTAACCTATGTGCTGGATCAGCCATTCTTTGTTATTGCGACCGAAAACCCGGGGGAGACGCAGGGCACTTTCCCGCTCCCGGAGGCACAGCTTGACCGTTTCCTGATTCAGCTTTCCATGGGTTATACGGATAAAGCAGAAACAGTAAAGATCCTC
>NZ_CAMVPN010000099.1 GCF_947169325.1 uncultured Methanobrevibacter sp.
GTTTATATAAGAATATCCCTATTTCTTTTTTATATAATCTTGTAAAGTCTATATTTTCATATTTAGAAATTTTTAAAAAAATTAATTTGGAAACTTCCAAAATTTTTTCCATATCCTCTAATTTCCAATTTCTTGAAATTGAATCTTCTTGAACATGTCTTATATATCCTTTATAGTCAGGAATAGATATTAATGATTCACAATGTAATAAATACATTACATTAAAGTATAAGTCTTCTGCATACATATTTTCAGGGAAAAATATCTGATTTTCTATTAAAATAGATTGTTTATAAATCTTATTCCAAATAAATCTATCTTCAAAGTAGACAATGTCCTCTTTTTCAATGTTGATTTTAGTTTTATCTTCCGGAGTTGTTATTGTGTAATCCTCGGACAAATAATCTAAATTAAATTTTCCACAAGAAATTAAGTCCGGATTGGATTCAGAGAGGATGCTATAAAAAAATTCACATACTTTTAAATCATATTCATCATCATTGTCCATAAACATGATATAATCGGAATTAGCTATTTTTATCCCTTCATTTCGGCCACGAACAGGAAAACCACTATTTTCTTTTGAATATACTGGAACAATATTTTCATATTGTTTTGCATAGCTTTCAATAATTTGTGTTGTGGAGTCGGTTGATGCATCGTCATACAAAATTAATTCAATATTTTCAAAACCGATTGTTTGATTAATAACTGAGTCAATACATCTGTTTAATGTAGATTCTGCATTATAACAAGGAATAATTACACTAATTTTATAATTCATATACTATTATAATTATATTTTGATATATAAACTATTGTATGTTAGTATTTTCCGAAATCAATTTTTTCAGGCGCAGGTCTAAAGCGTTTGTCTTCAGGAGGCAATTTCATATAATCTCCATAAATTATTTTTAATATCGCATCAGGATTATTAGGTACATTAACTTCAAAATCCTCAAATTTTGCCTTTTTTGGTGGTAACCAATCCTTTTTTTTGTAAATTGGCAATAAGACCAATGCTGGAAAGTCACATACTTCATCGCAATCAATACCCTGGTATTTCACATATGTTTTCATGCACCTTTTCTTAATGGTCATAGGTGAAATAGGTATGATTTTTAAGAGATAATAAGCTATATCTTGGACAATTTGTTTTATTTTTGATTCATTTTCAAATTTAACTAATGAATATTGTACCATTTGATTAAGTGTAAAGCATCTCCATTTATGAATAAATCTTTTAATCTTATTATTTGGAATATCATATAATATAAAAATGTCTATAAATATATTTGGAGTATAATCAACTTGTTTAGCCCACCATTCTTCAAGAATTGTGTTTTTAAGATTAAATCTTGCCCAAGTATAATGATAAGTTTCTTCGTTTAAAACATTGATTAGGCGATATTTCTCATTTGGTTTATTGGCCATAATGTCGTTTAATTTGTCGAAATCTTTCCTAAACATCATGATGTCAATGTCATCATCCCAAGGGATAAACCCTTTATGTCTGATAGTTCCAAGTAAAGTCCCTCCATTAACAAAGTAAGTTATATTATTTTCTTCACAAATCTTAATGAAGTCTTTTAACATCATTTTTTGAACTTCTTGTAAATGTTTTAGAGTCTCATCATCATATCTTTTTGATTTAAACATGTTTTCCCATTAAAATTATTTTATTTACTAATATTTATGTGTTGGAAATTTTTAAATATTTCTTTTTTAATAAATATAATATTATAATGAATATAGGTAATGACTATGAGCTCTGATAAACCAATTGTTTACACTTGTTTTTGTACAGATGTCATTCATGATGGGCACTTAAACTTGATTAACGAAGCTAAAAAGTACGGTGATGTTGTTGTAGGTGTTCTGTGTGATTCTGAAATGGTTAAATACAATAGATTTCCTTTAAAAACTACTTCTGAACGTATTGAACTGGTCAAATCTATTCCGGATATAAAAGAGGTAATTATTCAAAATCAAGTTATGTATGACGAAGTTGTAAAAGAACTTCGTCCGGATTATGTTATTCATGGAAACAATTGGGAAGAAGAGTCCATGCAGGTTATTAAGAAAAATATTTTGGATGTTTTGGACAAATACGGTGGAGAACTAATTGAAGTTCCATACACCTTTAATCCGAAGGTTCAAAAAATAGACAGGCAGATGAGAGAAAAATTGGCTATGCCTGAGCTTAGAAGAGCAAGATTAAGACAATTATTGGATATAGTTCCTGTTGTCAAAACAATTGAAGTTCATAGTGGTTTAACTGGCTTGATTGCTGAGAAAACTGTCATTGCCGATGATGAACAAATTGATCAGTTTGAAGCTATGTGGATTTCCAGTTTATGTGACAGTACAGAAAAAGGAAAACCGGACATTGAACTGGTGGACATGACATCAAGATTCAGAACAATCAATGATATTATGGAAGTTACTACCAAACCGATTATATTTGATGGGGATACCGGTGGAATTGCGGAGCATTTTGTCTACACTGTAAGATCCCTTGAAAGAATGGGTGTTTCAGCGGTCATTATTGAAGATAAAGTTGGGTTAAAGAAAAATTCATTGTTTGGTACTGAAGTTGAGCAAACCCAGGATGATATTGAGCACTTCTGTGAAAAAATAAGAGCAGGTAAAAATGCACAACTATCGGATGACTTCATGATTATTGCAAGAATTGAAAGCCTAATCCTTGAGCAGGGAATGGAAGATGCACTTAAAAGAGCTTTCGCATTCAGGGATGCCGGTGCAGATGGAATAATGATTCACAGCAGGCGAAAAGAGCCGGATGAAATACTAGAGTTTTGTGATAAATTCAGAGAACAGGACAAAGAAACTCCAATTGTAGTGGTTCCTTCCTCATACAACACCATAACTGAGGATGAGCTCATAGAACATGGTGTTAATATTGTTATTTATGCTAATCAACTCTTAAGAGCAGCATTTCCAGCAATGCAAAATGCAGCAAAATCCATACTAAAACATCACCGAGCACATGAAATAGATGAAGAATTACTGTCCATAAAAGACATTATCACATTAATCGATGAATTATAAGATTAACATGTCAAAATATGCAATTTTATCAGACATCCATGGAAACCTATTTGCACTAAAAGAAGTTATTCGAGATTTGAATAACCAACATGTTGATTCTGTTATTCTTTTAGGGGATTTGATAGATTATGGAATGCAATCCAATGAAGTAGTCAAATTTATTGAAGATAACTTATCTGATAAGATTATCTGCAATATCTGGGGAAATCACGAAAAAGCCATAATGACAAAAGATTTCAATCACTTTTCCAGCCAAAGAGGCATTGATTCAGCAAAATTTACAGAATCACAACTAAGTGAGGATTCTAAAGATTATCTCAACAATGATTTAGTTCATGAAGGCAAATATGAATTTGAAATAGGTGATAAAAAAGTATTGGCTATTCATGGTTCATTAAGTGATAATTATTGGAAAGCGATTTTTCCGGATAACTTAAATGGAGATTATTCTGATTTTGACATTGTCCTATCAGGCCATTCCCATTATCCTCATGTCTTCCAACATTTCTATGAAGCAGATAACCCCGACATGAGAAATAAAAAGGCTGTTTTGTTTATTAATCCGGGGTCTGTAGGTCAACCTAGAAATCACAATCCAAATAGTCAATATGTAATTCTGGATTCAGATTCAATGAGTGTTAAGCTAAGATACGTTGAATATCCAAAGGACAAGGCCATGGCTTTGTATGATGGAAGTATTGATGATTTTTATCGTTTAAGATTAGAAAATGGAATATAAATAAAAGGAGTATCCAAAAATGAAAGTATTATATGTAATTAGCGGCGTTACTGGAATGACCGGTAACGAGTTGGTAAGACAACTTCTAAACCAAAGTGAAGACACTGTAGAGATTATAGGCTTTGATAACTTCTACGCATCCTCAATAGATACAGTTGCAGACTGTCTTGACAATAAAGGATTCACATTTTTTGAATATGATTTAAACAATAATGTACAAATGGAAGAAATCGAAACATTGGTAAAAAGGTCCAAAAATGAATTTGATGAAATTGTTTATATTAATTGTGCTGCTGTAGTTCATACAGAACATTTCTATAATGTCTATGAAACCTATCAAACCAATGTGGTGGGAATGAATGACTTTTTAGCTCAAGCTATCCGTGTAGGTGCTGATAAATACATCAACTGTTCCACTTCAGAAATATACTCCATGAATTCCTGGAATGAAGATGGTGGGGTACGAGAATCTGATTTCATTACCATGGCAGATGCCGAACACAGTCAAAGAACAAGTTACGCAACCGGAAAACTACTAACAGAGTTTTTCATGAAAGATGCAGTGGACAACGGCAAAATAAAAGGTTGTTCCATTCGTTTTGCAAATGTTTACAGTAAAAATGAAAAACTACCAAAACATATCATTCCACATATTATTAACAGTTTTAAGGAAGATGGTGAAGTTACTTTATTGGAAAACTCCAAAAAGAATTGCAGGACATTTTTAAACAATTATGACAGTTGCAGTGCAGTACTTGCATTAGCTAAAACCGATTCCGCACTGGACGGTACAATATATAATGTTGCAACAGATGAGGAGATTTCCATAATTGATTTAACTAGATTAATTGCTAAAAAGATAGGTATTGATGAACCTGTAATTAAGTTTGAAGGTTTCCGTGAGTCTGACCCTGAAAGAAGATTATTATCTACTGAAAAGATTAGAACAAGAACTGATTGGGAACCGATAATGGATTTGGACAAAGGACTGGACGAATGTCTGGAATATTACCTCAACTTAGGTGAGTAGATTTGAAAATAGTAATCATTACTGTTGCCGGAATATCCAGCAGATTCAATAAGGATGTTCCTGAAGATGATAAAATCTTAAAATGTTTGTATTGGGAAGAAAATCCATCTGACACTTTAATCTACAGGATGCTTGAAAAATCAAGTTATGCCGACAAAATCGTTATTGTTGGTGGATACAAATACGATGATTTAGTCGACTACATTAACAATAACATTTCAAAAGACTTACAATATAAGATTTTAACTGTTTATAATGATCATTTCAGTGATTTGAGTTCCGGATACAGTTTATATCTTGGAATAAAAGAATCATTGGATAATTTTACAGATATTGATGAGATACTGTTTGTTGAAGGAGACTTGGACATTGACAGTGAATCATTTAAAAAAGTAGTGAAATCCAATAATAATGTTTTAACATTTAATTATGAACCAATCTATTCCAATAAAGCAGTTGTTTTATACCAGAATGAAAACGATGAGTATCATTATCTGTTCAATAGTGATCATGGAGTATTGTCATTGGATGAGCCTTTCAAGGCCATTTTCAATTCCGGTCAAACTTGGAAATTCAAAGACATGAACCTACTTAAAATAGCAAATGACAATTTCTATGAAAACTTAATTGATGATACTAATCTGGGAATTATTCAGAAATATTTCGATTTATTGGAAAATGCCTCTGAGATTGATATTATTGGTTTAAGGCATTGGGTGAACTGCAATACTCGTGAAGATTACAAATTAATAAAAAATTACTGGAGGAAAGTGAAATGAAAAGTTTAGATGAAAGATTATCAGTTGTTGAAAAACATGTTAAAGATGATGAAATTACAATAATGATTATAGGTTTAGGAAGTGTAGGAACATATTTACTGGACTTTTTAGTAAGCAAAAACGATCCAGCAATCAAATTGGTGGTTGTTGGAAGAAACCAGGAAAAGATGCAGTCTGACGTGAATATTGTTCGTGTTGCAAGTCTCATTCGTGAGTTAAACAAATCACAAATACTCATTGAAGGCGGAGTTGACTTAAACGATATCGATGCTATCACAAATGCAATAAGTAAGTATAATCCTGATTTTATTGTTAATTCCAGTAGGGCTTATCCTGGTCTTAAATACGGCAGTATTTCATGGAACAATGTACGTGCATATGGTATTTGGACTCCATTATCCATCAGGTTTACTAAAAACATAATGGAAGCCTGTGACAAAGCAGATACCGATGCAGTTGTAATCAATACTTCTTATTCTGATGCGGTTATTCCATGGCTAAAAAGTGCTGGTAAAGCATATCCTGATTTTGGAAGCGGAAACTTAAACCATTTGATTCCACGTATGAAATTTGCAGTTGCAGATATTCTGGGTGTGGATGATTTTTGGAATGTTGACTTTAATTTTGCAGCTGCACATTTCCATGATGTAGTTATAAGTAAGGAAGGACAAACTGAAGGTGTGGATTTGCCTTTAAAAGTTTATTATCGTGGTGAGGAAAAAGACATTCCTCATGAAGATATATACAAAGCATGTTCCATCAGTATGCCTGTGGACCAAAAACGTAACATGATGAACGCATCCAGTAACTACAGGATTATCAGTGCTGTTATTGATGCCATACGCACCGGCGAAGACCAAAAGGTATTTGCACCAGGAGTATTCGGTCACATCGGAGGATACCCAGTAATCATCGGATACAAGGATGACCATATTTCTGCTTGGATTGATGAGTCCGTATTCAGTTTTGATGAAATGGACCGTGCAAATCGTGAATCATTGGCATTGGATGGTGTAGAAGACATTAAAGATGCTAAATTAATTTATACTGATGATTTGATTGGCAAAGTAAAAGATGTATTTGGTGAGAACTTGCCAAAAGAAGTAATGTATGATGATATTGAAGAGACTGCTGAGTTTTTAATTGAAAAGATTATCACTCCGCAATTATAAAAAAAAGAGAAAGGAATAATAATATGGATGTTGAAGATTTTGTAGAGGTTTTAGGTTGTGATTTTTATACAGGTGTTCCGGATTCACAGCTGAAGGCATTATGTAATTATTTAATGAACAATTATGGCATAGATGAAAAACATCATATCATTGCTGCTAATGAAGGTAACTGCACTGCATTGGCTGCAGGATATCACTTAGCAACTGGACGTGTGCCGGTTGTTTATATGCAGAACAGTGGTGAAGGTAATATTATCAATCCTGTTGCTTCCTTGTTGAATGATAATGTTTATGCTATTCCTTGTATCTTTGTAATTGGCTGGAGAGGCCAACCAGGCATTCATGATGAGCCACAACACATATATCAAGGACAAATAACCTGTGATTTACTTGACTTAATGGACATTGAAAACTTCACTATCAGTGATGACACTACTGTCGAAGAACTTAAAAATGTA
>NZ_CAMVPN010000100.1 GCF_947169325.1 uncultured Methanobrevibacter sp.
TTGACACATGCATTTCAATCAGAATAGCATTTGCAAGAAACAATAAGGTTTTCATACGCTCAGGAGCAGGCATAGTTGCAGATAGCGTTCCTGAAAATGAATTTGATGAGTGCATGAATAAGGCCGCAGCCGTTATTAATGCGCTTGAAATTGCAGATGGGGGATTAGAATGATTCTATTGATTGACAATTACGACAGTTTTTCATATAACCTGTTCCAGTTGATTGGAGAAGTCAACAGTGACATCACAGTTTTTAGAAACGATAAAATTACTCCAGAAGAGATTGCAAAACTAAATCCAGAAGCGATAATATTGTCTCCGGGCCCCGGAAAACCTGAAAATGCAGGTATCTGCATTGACATTGTTAAACAGTTCCATGATGAAATTCCGATTTTGGGAGTTTGCTTGGGCCATCAGGCAATTTGTGAGGCTTTAGGAGGCACAGTGTCCCATGCCAAAAGACTGATGCATGGAAAATCTTCAAAGATTTCTCTTGATTATGATTTCATTTTCAAAGGCCTTCCAAGCGAAATAACCGTTGGAAGATACCATTCATTGAGTCTGGTTGAGGATACCCTTCCGGATTGCCTGGAAATAATATCCAAGGCGAAGGATGACGGTGAAATCATGGCCGTCAAACACAGGGATTTTAATGTTTATGGATTGCAGTTCCATCCGGAATCAATTTTAACTCCTGATGGATTAACTATTATACGAAATTTTTTAGAAAAGGTGGATAGAGGGATTTTATGATTAAGGAAGCTATTTTAAAGGTATATAAGAATGAAAATTTAACTTATAATGAGGCATATCAGACTATGGATGAAATCATGAGCGGTGAAGCAAGTGAAGTTCAGATGAGTGCATATTTGACTGCAATGTCAATGAAAGGTGAAACAATTGATGAAATCACAGCTTCAGCCGAAGCCATGAGGGCCCATTGTGTAAGGTTACTGAATGACGAAGACGTTTTGGAGATTGTAGGAACCGGCGGTGATGGCTCCAATACGTTCAACATATCCACAACCTCATCAATCATCATATCCGCAGCAGGAGTTCCGGTCGCCAAGCACGGAAACAGGTCAGCATCAAGTAAATGCGGTGCGGCAGACGTATTGGAGGAATTGGGCGTCAACATTAATATAGATCCTGAAAAAAGCCTGAAATGTTTGAAGGAAATCAATTTGTGTTTCCTGTTTGCCCAAAACTACCACATTGCAATGAAATATGTTGCAGGAGTAAGAAAGGAATTGTCAATCAGGACAATCTTCAACATCCTGGGGCCGCTGACAAGTCCGGCAGGAGCATCAATGGAAGTTCTGGGAGTATATGAAAAGGAACTTGTAGAACCTCTAACAGAAGTTTTAAAAAACCTGGGGGTAAAATCCGCAGTGACAGTTTATGGGCTTGACGGAATGGATGAAATATCTGCAAGCGACAAAACTGCAGTATGCGAACTTAAGGATGGCGAAATAATGTCTTATGAGATTTCACCGGAATATTTCGGCATGGAAATGGTATCAAAAGAGGACCTTGTAGGAGGAGATGCCAAGGAAAATGCAGAAATCACATTGTCCATTCTTAAAGGGGAAAAAGGACCAAAAAGAAATGCGGTTTTACTGAATTCCGCTGCAGGACTATATGTTGCAGGCAAAGTCGAATCATTGCGTGAAGGTGTTGAACTGGCAGAGGAAATAATCGATTCCGGAAAAGCTTTAAAACAGCTTGAAAGATTTATAGAATGTACAAACAGATGATTATTATGTTGGATGAAATTGTTGCTAAAACCAAGGAAAGAATAGCTGAAGCAAAGGAGAAGAAATCTCTTGAAGAGCTTAAGGAGGAAGTCAGGCAATTGGAAATCACTCAGGAGTTCCCGTTCAAGAAAGCATTAGGCGGTGATGAGATTTCAATAATCGCTGAAGTCAAAAGGGCTTCTCCATCAAAAGGATTGATTGCTGAGGATTTTGATTATCTTGAAATTGCAAAGGAATATGAAAATGCAGGTGCATCAGCAATATCTGTTTTAACCGAACCCTACTTTTTCAAGGGATTCAATGATTATCTAAAAGAGATTGCAGAAAATGTCAGCATTCCGATTTTAAGAAAGGACTTTGTCATTGACGAATACATGATTTGGGAAGCAAAGCTATTGGGCGCTTCCTGCGTTTTGTTAATAGTATCTATTTTATCTATTGTTGAACTTAAGAAATTTTTGGATCTGGCACATGATTTGGGCCTTTCTGCCATTGTCGAGACTCATGACGGCGATGAAATAATGACTGCACTAACAGTTGGTGCTGAAATAATCGGAGTCAACAATAGGAATCTCAATGATTTTACAGTAGACATTGAAAATAGTATCAGCCTACGTAGATGTGTAAGTGGAGATGTCGTATTTATTTCTGAAAGTGGCATTAAAACAGCGGAAGATGTAAGGAAATTAAAGGAAAATGATGTCGATGCTGTTTTAATTGGTGAAACTTTAATGAAAAGTGAAGATAAAAAAACCATGATTTTGGAGTTGAAAAATGGTTAAGATTAAAATCTGCGGAATCAGGCGCCTGGATGACATTAACATCGTAAATAAGTACAAACCGGATTATATTGGTTTTGTATTTGCCGATTCAAAAAGGAAGGTTTCACATGAACTTGCAGCTGAACTAAAACATAATTTGGATTCAGATATCATTTCTGTAGGGGTTTTTGTTGATGCAGACCATGATGAAATCATTGAACTATTCAACGAGGGCATAATTGAAATCGCCCAGCTTCACGGCGATGAGAGTGAAGAGTATATTAATGTTTTAAAGCAAAGAACTAATAACGAATTGAAAATCATCAAGGCTATTGAAATGTCTGAAGACAAAAATCTGCAAGAATATAGTTGTTTACAAGTTGATTATTTGCTTTTTGACAGTGGAAAGGGCAGCGGCAAAACCTTTGACTGGCGGTTGATTAAATCTGATTTGAAAAAGGAATTTTTCCTGGCTGGAGGAATAGATTCAACCAATGTCAAAGAGGCTATTGAACGATTCAATCCTTATGCTGTTGACTTAAGTTCAAGCCTGGAAACTGATGGATTTAAGGATGAAAATAAAATTAAAGAGATTATGGAGGTTATAAATTGAACAACGGGAGATATGGTGAATACGGCGGTCAGTACATATCAGAAACGTTAATGAATGAATTGCTGTATCTTGAAGAGCAGTACCATCATTACATGAACGACCCTGAATTTGTAGAGGAATTGAATACATTGTTAAGGGAATACGCCGGAAGGCCATCCTTATTGTATTATGCTAAAAGAATGACAGAAGACCTTGGAGGCGCCAAGATATATTTGAAGCGTGAAGACTTAAACCACACTGGCGCCCACAAGATCAACAACGTTTTAGGTCAGGTGTTGCTTGCTAAAAAAATGGGAAAGACAAGAGTTATTGCAGAAACCGGTGCAGGGCAGCATGGAGTTGCAACCGCCACTGCAGCAGCGCTTCTTGATATGGAATGCGAAGTGTTCATGGGTGAAGTGGATACTGAAAGGCAGGCCTTGAACGTTTATCGGATGGAATTGCTTGGTGCCAAGGTGCATTCGGTCAAGTCAGGAACTAAAACATTAAAGGACGCAGTAAATGACGCATTCAGGGATTGGATTGCAAGAGTCCATGATACCAATTATGTTATAGGCTCCACAATGGGTCCGCATCCTTTTCCGATGATTGTACGTGATTTTCAGGCAGTCATAAGTAAGGAAGCCCGCCAGCAATTCCTTGACAAGGAAGGAAAACTTCCAACTGCAGTCATTGCATGTGTAGGTGGAGGAAGCAATGCGATGGGAGCGTTTTATAATTTCATTGATGATGAAGAGGTCAGACTGATAGGCTGTGAAGCCGGAGGAAAGGGCGTTGATACTCCATATAATGCGGCTGCTCTCACCAACGGTAAAATAGGAATATTTCATGGAATGAAATCCATTTTCAATCAGGGTGATTATGGGCAGATTGCTCCGGTATATTCCGTCTCAGCAGGCCTTGACTATCCTGGAGTCGGTCCTGAACATGCCTATTTAAGGGATATTGGCCGAGCGGAATATGTCCCAATTAATGACGAGGAAGCTGTGGATGCATTCGAATACCTCTCAAGAATGGAAGGAATCATTCCGGCTATCGAAAGTGCTCATGCAGTAGCGCATGCAATGAAGATTGCTCCTGAAATGGATAAGGATGACATAATCATGATCTGCCTATCCGGAAGAGGGGATAAGGACGTTCGGTCAATTGCACAATATAGGGGAGTTGATTTAAATGAGTAAGATACCTAATGCATTCAAAAACGGAAAGGCATTCATAGGATTTTTGACTGCAGGCGATCCGACTTGCGAAAAGACTGTGGAATACATTCTGGCAATGGAAGAGGCAGGATGTGATTTGATTGAAATCGGAATTCCATTTTCGGACCCTATGGCTGAGGGTGTTGTCATACAGGATGCTAATGTAAGGGCTTTAAAGCACAATACCACAACCGATGATGTGTTTGACATTGTAAGGCAGGTCAGAGCCAAAACTGATGTTCCATTGGTATTTTTAACTTATATCAATCCTGTTTTCTTTTACGGATATGAAAAATTCTTCAAAAGATGTGCCGAACTGGGGGTTGACGGAATAATTTCTCCGGATTTGCCTTATGAAGAAAAGGGAGAGATTGCAGACATTGCACGGAAAAATGGGGTTGATGTGATTTCACTTATCGCTCCAACTTCAAAGGAAAGAATTCAAAAGATTGCAGGCGATGCAACAGGTTTCATTTATGTCGTGTCATCTTTAGGAGTCACTGGAATGCGTTCTGAGATTAAAACAGACTTGAATGCCATTTTAAAAGACATTCGTGACGTTACTGATTTGCCGCTGGCGGTCGGTTTTGGAATAAATACTCCTCAGCAGGCATCAGAAATTGGTAAAATTGCAGATGGTGTTATTGTTGGCAGTGCAATCGTCAAAATAATTGAGGAACATGGCCAAAATGCAAAGGATGCTTTAAAAGAATATGTTTCTGCCATGAAGAAGGCAGCTAATGAATGATTTGAAAAAAGATAAACTTATTATATAGAAAAAATAAATATAAAAACATTATTGATTAGAGGATTATTTATGTTTAAAGCAGAATTAAGTGATTCTAGTATATTAAAAACCAGTTTTGATGCGATTTCATCAATCGTTGATGAAGTTCAAATCCAAACTGACAGTGAAGGCATGAGATTAGATGCCTTAGACCGCAGTCATATAACTTTCGTACATTTGGAACTTAAATCCAGTTTATTTGATGAATATCTTTGTGATGTTCCTGAAAAAATTAACATTGATACTGATGAATTCATGAGAGTTCTCAAACGTGCAAAATCCCAGGACAGGGTTTTGATGTCTGTCGATGAAGGCAATTTCATCATTACATTTGAAGGAGATGCAACAAGAACTTTCAAAATTAGATTAATTGATATGGAATATGATAACCCTGTTCCACCTCAAATCGAACATCCAACATCATTTAAAGTACGTTTCTCAATCTTGAAAGATTCCATCAACGATATTGACATCTTTTCAGATAAGATTGCCTTTGAAGTCGATGAAGATTACTTCATAGCATCTGCTGACGGTGAATTCGGTGATGCAAGCATCAAATATCTCCACGGAGAAAACATCAGTGAACATGCAAAATCATTGTTCTCCCTGGATAAGATTAGAGAAATGCTCAAGGCGGATAAATTTTCAGAGGAAGCTGAAATTGGTTTAGGTACCGATATGCCGTTAAGCTTAACCCTTAACATGGTAACCGGTGACGGTAAGCTCAGTTTCTTGCTTGCTCCTAGATTAGAAACAGATGAATAGATTTTCATTTGTTTATCTTCTTTTTTTATTTTAACGATTTTTTAGAGATGGTATTAAGTGGACGACCAGTTTTATCAAACTTTACGTAATGTTCAAAAGAAGGAACGTAACAACGGTACTTTAGCTCGTGTAGAGGAAACCTTTTACAACGATATTCATGAGTACTTGGACAGCCTGAGAAAGGACGCTATGCAAGATCCATTTTCCAATGTTCATGGTGTGCTTAAAAATGCCCAGATGATTGCTACAGATATCTGTGAAAGGCGTGAAAGGAAAATCTCCGAAGCTGCAGTAATCAATATCCACAGGTCATATCATCTTTTCACAGGAAAGCCTCAGTTCGACTTGGTCGACACCACTCCTCTTAACTTGACTCCCGAAGAGGAAAAGTTCTATTATTCCTTAATTGAGACATTGAAGAACCACAGGGGAAACATTTCTCTTGAAAAACTCTCTGAGGATGAGGATGACAAAAAGCATAAGGCGGTTAAGCCTAGCCAGCCTCAAACCAATACTTTGGATTCACCTCGTGAAACTACAAAAACCGATGATGAGGTTTTAAACAGGCTAGATGAGATTAAAAATGCTGAAGTCATTGTCGATGAAAAGCCGGAGCCTATTGAAAGGCAGGTCATCAAATCTCAAATCAATCAGGCCAAAAAGGAAATGCCAATTCCAAAACCAAAGCCAACCAATATTGAAGATAATCCAAACGCAGTCAATGTTGACGATGAATTTTTTGATTTGGAATCAAGAAAAATTGCCAAGGATACTGAATTGGTTACAATGCTTGTTTTTGATGAAATCGGACCTATCATGGGTGTTGATGAGAGGGTCTACGGTCCGTTCAGGCCACAGGATCTTGTTACCCTGCCGATGGTAAATGCAAAAATATTTTTCAAAAACAGAAAAGGTCGTCAAGTTAAAATATAGGCATTTTTCCATTAACTTTATATAACTTGTAAAACATAAATTTGAACATATCTATTTGTGATACTAAAAAATTATATTCTATATAATTTGGATTTTTGCTGTTTGTAGACTTGATGCGTTACATAGCAGTCTTAATCTCTAATATTTTTTGATTAAACCATAGTTTAGATAAATTCATGAATGGGTTGACAATGATTTATTAATTAAACACTTTTAAGTGTTAAAAAACGGTGAAAAAATGAAAATACCAAAAGAAAAAAGAACATACTGTCCTCACTGTAAAAGACACACAGTACACGAAGTTCACACTGCTAAAAAAAGGAAAGCTAGTGAGTTAACATGGGGACAAAGACAATTCAGACGTGTAACTGCTGGTTACAGAGGTTATCCAAGGC
>NZ_CAMVPN010000101.1 GCF_947169325.1 uncultured Methanobrevibacter sp.
TATGCAATGCGCAGAAATGAGGCTCCTCGTGGTGAAGTTACATACATGATTGAAACTAATGGTAGTCTAATTAAAAACATTTCAATCAGGACTCCAAGTATTGCGAATATGGATTCATGTGCAAAATACATGATTCGTGATGTTCCAACTGTTGCTGATGCAGTATCCACTTATGCATCCTGCGATCCATGTGTTGCTTGTGCAGAAAGGGTGGCTATTACCAATGAGTATGGAAAAACTGCAATCAAAGATATTTACGAGGTGAAATAATGGCATCTCTGATGTGGTATATCTTTGATTTTGCAAGAAAAGCTTGGGCTGATGCATTCACCAATGCTCATACTCAACCTGAAATTGCAGAAAAGCCTGAAAGATTTAGGGATTTTCCAAAGGTCAATAAGGAATACTGTATAGGATGTGGAGCATGTACTGTGTCTTGCCCTTCACCGAATGCAATTAAATTGGTTCGTGATGAGGACTCTGAAGAAGGTGAAGGAATGACCTACCCAGTAATCACTCCTGGCGCATGTATCCGTTGCGGTTTTTGTGCTGAAGTTTGTCCGACTGACCCTAAAACATTGGAATGTGGATTGAACCATTTAATATTACCTGAATTTAACATTATCCCATCAAAAAGACAGTATATCGTTGATGATTATTTGTGCATAAAATGTAAGAAATGTATGAAACAATGTCCTGTTGATGCAATCTATCTTGATGACAGCAATGTGGTTGTAGACCAACTAAAATGCATATCCTGTGGAGAATGTCTAAATGTTTGTCCTGTAAACGGTGCAATGAAGGGAGTATTTGTAGAAAACCTGCAGGCACAAAAGGATTTGATTCTTTTATGTGTAAATTATCTTGAAGATTACATTAACGGTAAGGAAGAGGATTTAAGAGCTCTTGAAACTGACGGGCTCCTTCAATATGATGTTCCAATTTCTGAAATTTGGGATAAAGCGTTAAAAATAATCCCTGATGAAGAAATAGCTTTAGAAATAATTACTAATGCAGTTAACAGGCTTAAGATTAGAGTTATAGATTGGGATAAATCCAAATGTGAAAAATGTCAATTGTGTATTCCAGATTGCCCTACAGGATGCATTTCCTTTGATGAAGCTGAAGACACAATAGTGAGAGATAAAAATAGATGTTTACGTTGCAGTATATGTTACCAAACTTGTCCATTCTCAGTGATTAAGTATTTCATAGCTAAATTCTCACTTGACGATGGCGAAAACATCCATACCACAGTAAAGGCATCTAATTTAAATGAGAATATTTTTATGGAGTGAGTGTTATGATTGACAGTTATACTAAAACACCAAGACCATTAAGATATGTTGATGTTGATTACCTGGTCGACCAGACAAAATGTGCCAAATGCAGCGACAAACCTTGTCTTGAATCATGTCCGATTGATGCAATTTACATGGATAAGGATGACGATCTTATAAAACTCAAAAACACATGTTTTGGCTGCGTCTTATGTCGTAACGCCTGTCCGTATGATGCAATTTCTCTTGATGTTCATATGGATCCTCCTATTAAGGAAAATGTTCCAAACATTAACACTAAATTATGTAAAGCCTGTGGAGCATGTGTTCAGGCATGTAAAAACGGTTCAATTCACATTGTAGCCGACGGAAAACAGGAACCTCACAGTGAAATTGATAAGGATACCTGTGTCCGTTGCGGATACTGTTTCAGAGTATGTCCGACAGATGCAATCAAATACGGTCAGCTGCTTCCTAAAACAGTTAAGGGAGGTAAGGCCATTGTTGTCAATCAGGACAAATGTATCGGATGTATGACATGTACAAGAGTCTGTCCGTCAATGGGTGCAATTAATGTTGCAAGGACAAATAAACTGCCGTACATCAATCCTGGATACTGTGCAAGATGTGAAGAATGTATGCACTCCTGTCCGTCAACAGCAATCAAGTATTCCTCACGTAAAAAGGCTTACAAGATGTACAGTGAAATCAAGTCATTTGATATCGTTTCAAGCATCATAGACCATGACATGAAACAGCTGTCATTGGATTTAATCAGTTTAAACAAGGTTCTGGAAAAAGTGGCCAAATCAACTGCTCTGGAATTCAACGACCAGCAGTTTGAAAACTTCATTGAATACAAGGTCAACGATATGATGGAAAGGGAACTGAAAATCAGTCTTGATTCCCATATTGAAATATCCAAGTTCACAAAACTCTTCGGTTCTTATCTGATGGACAGAAATATCGAAGTTTATGACAAAAAATGTATTGCCTGCGGAGACTGTTTCAATGTCTGTCCGGTTGGCGCAATTGAGTTAAACGGCCCGAATCCAATTAAAATTAATGACAACTGTGTATTCTGTGGAAAATGTGTTGAACAGTGTAAATTTGACGCAATAGGTGCTTATGATGATTATTTCTACAGTAAAGACACTGATTTATACTATGCAAGATCATATCTGCACAATCAGAGATTGGGTGATTTCTCCCTTTCCCATGAAAAGTGCCAGGCATGCAGTATCTGTACTAAAAACTGTCCGGTTGGTGCATTAACATTAAATGATGATAAAATAGACTTTGATGGTGACAAATGTATTTATTGCAGAACTTGTGAGGCAATCTGTCCTCTCGATGCCATAAGAATTGTAAACTTCAGGTGAATCATGTTTGAAAAATCATTTATAACAGACTGTGAAGGTCCGCTGACTTTAAACGACAATGCTTTTGAAATAGCGCAGCATTTCATTGAAAATGGCGGGGAATTATTTAAAGTCCTTAGTTTATATGATGATTATCTGGCAGATATTGTTAAAAAAGAAAATTATAAGGCTGGAAATACTTTAAAGTTGATTTTGCCTTTCTTTGTCTGTGAAAATCTTAAAAATAAAGATTTGGTTGAATTTTCAAAAGACAATATTTATTCTGTGGACGATTCAAAATTCCTGTTAAAATACTTGAAGGAAGCTATGAATACATACATTGTCAGCACCAGTTACGGCCAATATATTGAAGCTGTATCAAATTATATGGGAGTGCCATTTGAAAATACATTTTACACTGATGTTGATGTGGATGGGCTTAACTTAAATGATGATGAAATTAAAAAAATCAACGAATTCAAGGAAATGATTCTGAAAAATCCTGAAGACTATGAACTCTTTGATGATATTTTCTTTACCCAAATTCCTGAAATGGGAATTTATGAAAAAATCAGAGATATCAATGTGGTTGGCGGTGAAGGCAAAAAATTGGCTATCGATGAAATAATCGAACGTAACGGCATTGATGTCAATAACATGCTCTATATCGGCGACAGTATCACTGATGTTGAACCGCTGGCATTTGCCAGACAAAACAACGGCATAAGCATATCATTCAATGGAAATGAATATCCTCTTAAAGTTGCCGAAATTGCAATCGTTTCACCAAGCGCCGTTGCAACAGCGGTCGTAGCTAACGTTTACGCTCAAAATGATAAAGGTAAAGTTCTTGAGTTCATTAACGATTACAATAACACTGATGATTATAAAAAACTCTTTGAAAAATATAATATTGATTTGGAAATAGAAAATAAATTCTTTGAAGTCTTTAATGACCGTGAATATCCTGTTATATGCATAGTCGACGATAATAACTTTGATGAAATATTGAATGTCAGTAAAGAGATGAGAAATAATATTCGAGGCCAGGATATAGGCGGTTTAGGTTAAAATTATAGAAGGTAATAAGATGAATTATGATAAAGTAGAAGATACATTTTTTGAAGCTTTTGAAGGAAAATATGTAAGAGCTTTGATAACAGGGCCTAATGAAGCAATTGTTAAAAGGGCAGCATATGATTCAACTTCAACTCCAAGTGCAGTAATCGGAAGAGTTGAAGGGGGAGTTGAAGGATTTTTGGATGGCGATGAAACTCCAGACGGAAGATTCGGTGCAATTGTACAGTACTGGTTAGGCAGTGATGATGTAGAAAAATTTGCATTCGAATTATCTTACAGACTCAGACAGGACGTGCTTGTAAAACCATTTACCCGCATATTTGATTACTCATCAGCAGACAGTGATGAATACATTGAAATGATGGACATTGTAGGCCACTGCGGTGACGGATATGAATGGATCGTTGAAGAATATGGAAGAAAAATGATTAACGTTCCAATAGCAGTTCCGGATTTCCAGATTGAAGAAAAATTCAAGATTAACGACGGAGTAATGGGGGGTAACTTCTGGTATTTATGCCAAACTCCCGAAGCGGTCATTGATGCCGGAGAAGCAATAATCGATGCAATCATGGATGTGGATGGAGCTACAGCACCATTTGATATCTGTTCTGCAGCTTCAAAACCCGAAACAAACTATCCTGAAATAGGACCAACTACAAATCACTTTTATTGTCCTTCTCTTAAAGAATCTTTAGGTGACATATCAAAAGTCCCTGAAGGAGTCAATTACATTCCTGAAGTTGTAATAAATGCAGTTGATGAAAAATCCATGAACAGGGCTGTCAAAGCAGGTATCGATGCGGCTTTGGCTTTCGAAGGAGTCATTGGAATATCTGCAGGTAATTTTGATGGAAAACTTGGAGATAAAAATATTAATTTGTTAGATATTTTAAAGTAAGGTTTTAATATGGAAATTCTAGACAATGATTTAAATGCAGAAATAATAGGATTTGGGGCTTTAAATGTTGATAAACTCTACTCTGTAGAAAATATTGCATCAGCAGATGAAGAAAGCTTTATCAAAAGTGAAACTGATACTCCGGGAGGATCTGCAGCCAATACAATCGTAGGTTTGGCCCGCCTTGGATGCGACACATCAATTATTGGAAAAATTGCAGAAGATGAGGAAGGAGATTTGATAGAATATCATCTGGCAATCAATGGAGTCTATACCAATAACCTGATTTATTCGGAAACAGGCTCTACCGGAAAATGTCTGGGATTTGTTGATAAAGATGGTGAAAGATGCCTTTACATTTCACCGGGCGTTAATGATGAAATTCAGATTGGTGAAATAAATCCGTTAAACATCATGAGATGTAAAATAATGCATTACACATCATTTGTTGGAGATTCCTTCAAGACTCAAATTGAACTTTTGGAAAAACTCAGCAAAGAAACCTTACTGAGCTTTGATCCGGGGATGTTATATGTTCAAAAGGGATTCGATGAATTAAAACCTATATTGGATAGGACAGATATTTTACTTATCAATGAATCAGAATTAAGATTATTATGTAATAATAGCGATTCTTCACTAAAAGAGTTGGCTATCACTTTTCTCGACATGGGAATTGAAACTGTTGTTGTAAAACAGGGCTCTGCCGGTGTTTATGCAACAAACGGCAGCGAAGAGTGTCAGGTAGATGCATATGAATGCAATGTTGTTGACACTACCGGTGCCGGAGACAGTTTCAACAGCGGATTTCTCTATTCCTTTTTAAAAGGATTCAATCTTGAAAAATCCTGCCGTATTGGAAATTGGGTAGCAAGTAAAGCTATTGAAGGATTCGGAATGGAAAAATTCCCTTCACTAAAAGAATTGGAGGAATTCTTTTAAATTTATTTAAAAAAGCAATTAGTTGGTAATATTATGAAGGTAACATTTATAAAACAGATGAAAAACTTGGAACGTGAAGTTCTATTGAAATCTGTTGAATTGGACGATGACGGTGATGATTTCCAATTTGAACTAGACGATTTTAGCAGTTCACAGGAAATTATAGCTATTGCACCCAGATGTGTAAGATGCAATACATGTGTTAGTGAATGCCCGGTTAATGCAATCGAACCAGCTAATATTTTCAGAATTGCTAAAATAACTGATAAATGTGTCAAATGTGAAATCTGCGTACAGACTTGTCCGGTTTCAGCAATCAAATTAATCGATAATTCTGTTATTTACAATAATGAGGATGAAGAAGGAGTTATTGAATATAACCTGGGAAATGTTAGCAGTTCCCATAGAGTTATTCGTATGAATGATATCTCAATTGACTATTCTCAGGATAACAATTGGGATGACTGTGCAACGTTATGTCCGACAAACGCATTCACACTCGAATTTAAGGATTTCTTTGAGGAGAGGAATCTCTGTGAGGATATTGAGTTAATAGATGATGAATTGTATCCTTACATTAACGAAAAGATGTGTATTGGCTGCGGTGCATGCGTTGAAATTTCACTGAATAACAATGCAGTGGAACTTGATAGGTATATAGGACCTATTGTTCACAGCAGAAACCTTGATATTAATCATGAAGCCTGCGTCAACTGTTATTTATGTGAAGAAAATTGTCCTGTGGGGGCAATTGAATTAGTGGATGGTGAAGTAGTTCTGGATGATGATAAATGTATAAGATGTGTTGAATGTACAAATCATTGTCCTGTAGGAGCTTTAAAAAGAGTAGAAATAGAATAAAAATGAGGTTTGTTTATGAGAGCTAAAGAATTAATGGATAATGAATTCGTATACTTAAACTGCGATGATAGTGTAGTTGAAGTTTCAAAAGTAATGGAAGAAATCAGACGTTTTACCTGTCCTGTTGTTAATGATAACAAACAGTTGGTGGGATGGATTACTTCTTTTGACATTACAAGAGGTCTAAGGGAAGGAAACGAAAAAATTTCTGAAATTATGAGCGGTTATGAAGAAGTTGCAACAGTCCACGAAAACGATCCTGCAAGAAAAGCAGTACTTTTAACAGCAAACAACAAATTCGTTACAGTGCCTGTCGTAAATGACGACAATCAGGTTATCGGTATGGTTCGTGCCTGCGATATCGTAGCTTTACTGTCTGATTTATACGATATTAAAGTTGAAAAATTATACAAAGCAATGCAAAACCAGCTTAAAGGAGTAACTTGGGAAGAATTAATGTCAGCATCTGCACTGGTTTCCACAAAAACCACCGGTGTAAAAATATCTCCTGAAGAATATGAAGCAAATATCATGAATGCCACATTCGGAGAAGCTATCTGGTCTACAGGAGGACTTGAAAAGTTCTTTGCAGGTCTGATATCCGTTGGTGAAATGGTTATTGCTCGTCGTGTAGGAAAAGCAAGAAAATAACATTA
>NZ_CAMVPN010000102.1 GCF_947169325.1 uncultured Methanobrevibacter sp.
ATCAGAAGTCGCAGAATGTATAAATGAAGAATATAGAAAAGGTAGATTGTATAGATTAACTGATATTGGTGATGAAATAGCGGATAATCTTAAGTAGTATTCATAATAATGAATGATAATTGACTTGGTATTGTAATGTTAGTTTAACTTTTATTTCTACAATACTTTGTGTTAATGTAAATGATGATTGGGTGATGGTTGGTTAATTTATTTAATTGCATTATAGTTGATTGGCTTAAATTCTTGTTTCAGTCTTCTTCATCAACCTTATTTCCAGCATCATCATATCCTGGTTCGTCCATGTCGATATATCCGTTGTCTCCGACGTGATAATCGACCATACCATATTTGTTCAGCATGTAGTCGCTTACCTCATCTTCACTGTACATTGGTGTTCCATCGGACTTATATGCGTAGGCTGTAGGTTGTGAACTTGTCTGCTCGCTACTGCTTGCTGTATTATCAGTATTGTCTGCTGCTTTTTTACCCCATATGATACTGTTGATAATGTGACTGACAATATCCTTGTTTTTACTGATGACAATCATGTTGTCATGAGTGTCATTGTTTCCAATGTAGACTGCATTACATTCCCCATCCAGGCTGCAGCCTGCAACGGTAGGGTTGTTCATGGTGAGATTGCCGCTGTATTCATTTCCAAATATTGGTACTTTGATGTCAGCAAAGCTCATTACTGATGCAAGGCCTTTGTCCGCACTG
Organism: uncultured Methanobrevibacter sp.; assembly: GCF_947169325.1. GTDB lineage: Archaea > Methanobacteriota > Methanobacteria > Methanobacteriales > Methanobacteriaceae > Methanocatella. The sequence continues at coordinate 721 of NZ_CAMVPN010000102.1, forward strand.
TTATACAATACAATAATGGTATTGTCATTTTCAAGAACTAAAATGCCACTTTCTGTATTGTTTGATTTGATACTCATATCATTTGGAATTTCAAAGGTTGTTCCACTTTCAGCAATGGTTGTAGTTACATATTCCGTATGGTCGATTAAAAGCATGTATCCGATTCCAAAGCATAAAAGAACAATTATTATGCTTAATATTGCTATAATTATATGTTTTTCATTCATTATATATTCTCTCCATATTTATTAATCATTGATAAGTGTTACCAATTTTGACACATGATGTAATATCTATTTGAACTTATTATTAAATATGGCAATTCAACTTCAATTATTTATATCTTGAGGTGAAGATATACTAATTAGGTGTTAATATGGTAAGATATTGTAAAAATTGTGGTTCTGAACTAAAGGAGGATTCTGTATTCTGTGATGAATGTGGAACAAGGGCCGGCGAGTCTGGTCCTGTCAACAGTGGCGTGTTTCAGTCATATAATATAGATATGATGGACGGGGAATTTGTAATCAGGCAATCCCAGGTGCATTTGGGGTGCCTGTTGCTTCCGGCGATAGTTTTGGTTATCGGAGTGTTTTTCACAATATTGATTGCACCACTCATTTCTTTGATAATAATGGTTGTCTGTTTAATCTGGCTGATAATTCGCTTAATCGGCTATATCACCAATGATTTGATCTTAACAAACAAAAGGGTGTTCGGTAAATGCGGTCTGATTTCAACCACACAGATGCAAAGCCCTCTAAATAGGATTGATTCGGTTTCATACAGCAACGGCTTGATGGGAAAGCTGATAGGCTATGGCACTGTCAAGATTGCCACTCCTTCAACCACCTTCAAATTCCGCTTCATTAGTGACGGTCAAACATTATACAACGATATATTCAATCAGCTTGAAGATTCAGAAGTGGAAAACAGGAACTTGAACGCTAAGGCAATCGTTGATGCTATGGCTGAAAAGTTGAGTTGAGTCGGCCAATACTTTTCAGGTGCTCTCTCGGATTTGATTTAAATATCATGCAAAATAAACCTGTAAACAACAACTAGTTTATATGGGTGAAAATCATTTGTCATAGAGAATCAACAAGAGATGCCTCAGCGTAATGGCATTTGAAGAGGAACCTGAGTACTATTCATTTTCCGACAACTTTCAACTACCACGACCTGTAGCTGTCGTGGATTGTGAGTTATTTTCACGATTCACTGGTTGAATAGCCTAAGACTAATTATTAATATGTCTACGTTATTGAGAAATATTATAGTTACCTACGGATGTTTAAGCCTAGTCTGTAGCTCTAAGGTGGGTGATTAAACAGTTCTGAGATGGTAGGAACAGTGTTGCTCACATAAAACTCTCAAATAACATTGGCGAAGGCTAAACTTACCCAGGAATAGGGGGTAAACTTTATATTAGTTTACGCACTAAACAACGGCAATTCTTCCTCGACCTAAAAGAGGTCGAGGCATCCTTGCCAAATAGGAGATGATTAGTTTTTAACGTTTTAATTCTTCGATTAAAGTCAGATAATGGGATTTAAAGGCAATTAAACATCTGAGATTTCACTTTCATTGCTTTAACTATTTTTTTAGATATGCTCATAAAAACTGACTGGGGGAGTTTATAATATGGGAAAGATTGAAACCCCAAATCAGAGATATTGGGCGAGACTGAATGGGGAGATTAAGAATTGCTCAAATTATAATCCTAAACAAAATGAGTATGGATGGGATGAGGCATTAGTGTGGCAGGTGGCCATGGCTTCAGGTTTCATGACGTTTTCTTGCCAAAGATGATGACATTGAACTGAATGCACAGGTTTTGGTTGAATCTAATAAAAAAATTCCTGAATATGGGATAACTATTTTACGATTTAAATACATAGGGTAATCATGGATGAAAAAACACTGCAGAAAAAGAATCAGATAATCAGTATGGTGAGCGGATTTTCAGATGAGTATCTCGATGAGGAGTTAAGGGATTTAAACATACGGGCTTGTTGAAAAACTCGCACGTAAAAGGGAAGTTCCATTTAAACGGGGAAAAGCTGAAATCTGGGCCAGCGGGATTGTATATGCCATTGCCCAGTTGAATTTTCTATTTGACCAATCATTTGATCCTTCCATCACTGCTGATGACATATGCAACTTTTTCGATACCAAAAAATCAACTGCAGCCAATAAGGCAAGGGATATACGCAAACTCCTGAATCTGAAGCTTGGTGATGAGGAATTCTCATCTCGAATCGTCATTGAAAGCGACATTTCACGACTGGGAAGCAATATGAATCAGGTTAAATCATTAACCGGCGCCCACTCGCATGCCCGATTAAGGGAAATTGGGGATATGATGAGACAAATTCATGTTGGAAGCCAACAACTGGATTTGGAGGAGGTAATCCGGGATATTTCAAACTCTCCGGGCGAACACCTTCGCCGTGATGAGTTCATCCGACTTGCAGAGGCAGTCTGGGAAACTAAGTTCATTTCATCCGCTTTGAGTGAAAAATATGAGTATTTATCAGATGCTGAGGGTAATTTAGCCATTCCGGTTTTCACAACACCAGAAAAATTCAATAGTTTCTCGGATTTTAAACCTCAGCAATGGAAATTCACCCGGCTGGCATTGCTTTTCAGCAATGAAGATGTCACCGACATCATTATAAATCCAGGCAGTGATGATTTCCGCCTGAGAAAGGATATGGTCCGCAGAATACTTTTCAATGATATATGATGGGGGATTTTGATCATGAGTGATGAGGATGTAATTGAATTGGTGAATATGTTTTCGGATGATTATCTAAATGATGAATTCAGGCAATTCTGCCTTAAGCTGGTTTCGAAGCTCTCTCAAAATCCGGACATTTCGCTAAACAGAGGCAAGGCTGAAGGTTGGGCTGCAGGAGTGATATATGTAATCGGGCAGCTGAATTTCCTCTTTGACCCTATAACTGAATACTATATTCCTAATGATTTGGTTGCATCATATTTTGGCGTCAGTAAGCAGACACTATGGAACAGGGCAAGGGACATCAGAAGGCTTTTGAATCTGAAGCTTGGTGATGAGGAGTTTTCATGTGAATATGTTTTAAATTTGAGAATTCCGCAATCAGACGATGACTTAAAACGCATCAGAACATTCAATGAGGTTAAACATCAAATTTTGCCAAGGTATCCCATAGATATTGATTATGTGAAAAACAGGGAACTGGTCAATTTAATCCGCAATGGTGCTGATGACTTAAATGAGTTATATTATCATATGCGCCCGGCATATCTCATTGATTTGAGTCATGATTTTACCACATTAATGATTGAAAAGGATGATGGCAAGTTCGTAATTCCATTATTCACAAGCGTCAAGGAATCCGATGAATTTTTAGCCGATTTTGATGAGGAACTGGAGGCTCGCTACTGGCCTTTTACAAATGTTTTGTATAGGATGGGCAACAGTGATTTTGAGGGGGTCATGATTAATCCTACAATTGACGATTTTTTCATTTCAAAGGAAATGATTAAGGAGATATATCCAAATCCAAACATTATCGATTACTGGAGAATTTACTTTTAAAACACGTATTCGCGCATTTCCATATGCTTTTCGCTTTATCATCAGCTTTAAATGATATCTCCGTAGCCGGCTTTTCAGTATCGTCTTTGCATTCAAGACCGGTTTTTTTAGGCATTTCATTTTCATCACAATTATTATATCGCCATCAGCTACAAACATATATGATATGTCATACCTTTTAGATTCCCCGGAAAATGATGAGGATATGCAGCTTGCAAATGAGTTTTTTGAGCTAATAGAAGATGATGAGAAATTGTGTGCGGATATTTTCAATGCCCTACAGTCGGATGATGAGGAGGAATTTGAAAATATAATTTTAACTGCAATGGGCAGTGACGATGAGTTTTCAAGTAGGATGATGGATCTCTTTGAAGGTTGGGATGATGATGAACCTGACGGAGAATACATTGATATTGGGTCTTTGGGTTTGAATCCGGACTCCCCATATCCCGTTGCCGAGATGATGTGGGGGCCTAATGACGACAAATACAGGCTTGACGACACATATTACGGAAAGGACTATCCAATCAGCCATGACATCTATATCTTCAGAGTCTTAAAATCACTTAAAAAACACAATAATCTGGATTACGCACTTTTAACAGCAGGCATGAGCGGAGCAGTGACTCCTCATGCAGTGGAATCGCAACTGCGGATGATGGGTCTGATAGATGATGAGGTCAGCTATGATAACTGGGACGAATTTGCTCATGACTGCCTGACCGTCAGTGATTTGAAAGACATTTTAAGGCAAAATAATTTGAAGGTTTCAGGCAAAAAGCAGGAACTGATTGACAGGATTGCTCAAAACCGGATACCATTGAACGAATTCAAATCCAATAAGGTGCTTGTGAGCCAAAAAGGCGACGAATTCCTGAGCCAAAACCCATGGATTAAGTTTTATGATGCATTTCTTGATAAATTCAGCTTCAATGACTTCGTGAAATATCTTGACAATAATGAAGGCGACCTCATCGATGTCACCATCGGATATCTCAAACGGCATTTGGAACTGGCTAAAAAGGAAATGGATATTGCATATATTTCCGACTGCAGCATTGCACTGGAGATGATTTCTGAAGGCGGTGAGAAATTTCTCAAAAAACTAAAGTGAATATGAATAATGCTTGGGATTGAAAAGCAAATGCTCTGATATGGGAGAAATACCTGCCGGCAGACATTAATCAAGTTTATAAAAAAATGCATGGAGGGAATATATTATGGTTTTAAAAAGCGATTATGAAGGATATTCCTTGAAATTGCGGTCATTGGAGTATGACCTGGATGAAATTCCAAAAGATTACTTCAAGCATGAAACATTGTTAATCAAGGAATTATTTTATGTGATTTTTGAAGAACACATGACTGTTCAGGAAGCATTAAATCATTTAAAGAGGTTTTATAATGTTTCATTTCAGAAAATTAAAAATAAGCTTATCCGTGAAGGATATATTGAAGAAAGTTTAAATCTGGATGCTCTTGGGGAAATCCTTGACTCATACAATGCTAAAAAGCTTAAAAAAATACTTAAAAGCAACGGCTTAAAGGTTCCCAAAAACCTTGAAGACCAAAAGGCATTAATCATAAGTGAAATCCCGGATAAAATCGCACCAAAAGAATTGATTGCAACTGAAAAGGCAAAAGGATATTGGGCAGACAATAAAAACAGGGCAGATCTCTTCACTGACTGCTGTGAAGGACTTTTCTATTATCAGGAATACTATGAAACATGCATGAACAATCCTGAAAAAAGTGATGGTGAAAATCTTGTCGGATTCATTGATATGCATTATGATCTGGCCATTAGAAGAAGTGACCATCCGGGTTTGATAAATTGCCTGCAATCAAAAGGATATTACTATAACGTTCGCCTGAAAGACTTTGAAAAAGGATGCGATGAGCTTTTAAAGGAATATGTATTAAGCATAAATCCGATTTATTTACGAAAAAGATATTTTAAAGAATATGAGCCGATTTCTTATTCCTTAAATCGGAATCTTGTTGCAATAGTTGATGAGCTGTCAACGGATCATGTTTTAAAACGTTTCAGAGAACTTTGGGATGAATTTGAATCTGATGAATTCTTAGTTTCATATGAAGATGCTTTTAATTATTTAAATCAGTTGTTTGAAGACGGGAATGCTTATGAAAAGATTAATGAAATCATTGAATTTAGTTAATGATGGTGGAATCAATGATGAAAGTGTGTGGTGTGTGAATTGAAGGCATGGGAAAAACTATACAAAGAGGATGTTTTAAACGAAGCAATCGAACTGGCTGAAAAGGTTAACGTTATAGAAAACGATGGAGTGGAAATCATTGCAAAGGTCGATGGATTCAAGGTTACAACATATATTGAATGTAACAGTCCTGCATACCTGTCCTGCGGTTGCTCTTCTAAATCTCCATGCAAACACGAAGCGGCACTGGTCTATTATCTTAAGGATCATCCTGAATTATATCTGAAAAGTCCCGATTTCAATGAGATATTCAATCTGGTCAGCAGAAGCAATCTGCAGGAATTTCTTCTCGATGAATTTAAAAACGACCCACTGCTTGAAGAAAGATTTTTAAAGAGGTTTTCAAACAGATTCATTGATAAGCAATATTACATTGACAAATTGGATGATGTTTTCACAAGGGGTGAAGGCAAGGATTTCAAAAATCATGGCTTTTATGATTT
>NZ_CAMVPN010000103.1 GCF_947169325.1 uncultured Methanobrevibacter sp.
CCATTAAGACTAATTCCAGTACCATTCAAAAGACCAGACAAATCAATACCAGTACCATTAAGACTAATTCCAGTACCATTCAAAAGACCAGAAAGATCAAAAGTAGATGTGCCAAAATCAATTTCAGTAATATTTAACAATTCAGGCAAATTAATACCTGTATTCATTAAACCAGACAAATCAATGCTAGTTCCATCAAGACTAATTCCAGTACCATTCAACAGTCCAGAAAAATCAAAATTTAACCAGTTACTGGAATCATTTCCTTTAAGAACAATTGAATCATCAATAGCATCTACAGAAACAATGTTAGACTCCTCAACAGATACATGTTCATCAACATCCTCTACAGATACAACACTAGCATCATCAACAGATATTGGTCCATCAACATCCTCTACAGATACAACACTAGCATCATCAACAGATAGCGGTTCATCAACACTATCTAAAGATATAACGCTTGAATCATTAACGTCAGAGATTGCAATAACATCAACCACATCATCAGTAGCGCTTACTGCAGTCATGGCAATTAATGAAACAAAGAGTATTGAAATTAATAACAACGTTTTATTAATTTTTATAATATTATTACCCCCAATTTATATAAAAAATCATAATTATTAATTCATCGCATATTCTGAAAGTTCTTCATTAATTGAAAAAAAACTTTAAACACGAGTCTTCATAATATAATTAAACATTATATTATTTATAAATTAGATTATATATACATTGCTTTTTAACCCTTCAAAAAAGCTGCGGTTTTTGCTTGGAAATATCATTAGGAAAGTATTTAAATCATGTTGAAACAATTTCATGGAATAACTCTGATAAGAACATGAAAAATAAGTTTTAAGAGATTGTAATTAAAAAAATAAGTAAAAAAAGTAAGAAATAAGAGAATTATTTCTTAATGGAGTTAATTGCACTTTGTGCACCTTGCTTTACAAAACCGCTTTCATCATCAAGCAGTTTTTCAAGTGCAGGAAGGGCTTTTTCATCACCAATGTTTCCAAGAGCCCAAGCAGCCGCTCCCCTTACTCTCCAATCTTCGTCATCCAAAATTTCAATTAAAGGATCAACAGCAGGTTCGCCCATACGGCTTAAAGCAGTAGATGCTTCTCTTCTTACAAGCTTGTTGTTGTCTTTTAATGTTTCAATCAAAGCAGGAATGGCTTTAGGGTCATTGAATGCACCGAGCAATGTTGCAGCATGCATTCTGATATTTTTCTTTCTGCTGGACAATGCATCAATCAATGAATCTAATGATTCATCTTTTCTTAATTCCAATTCTCCAATAACATCTTCAACAACAAAATCATCTTTGTCATTTAATAGCTCAATTAGTTCATCGATACTTCTTTCCATTTTAATCTCTCCCGATTCAACAAGGAAAATCTAACCTTATTTTTGTAATTACTCATTATTATATTGATTGAGATATAAATATATTTCGATAACATACGAACAAATTTTAATGTAACTTAAATACGATAACATCAATATAATTAATAGTACACAAAATTGTATTCAAGGTATAAATAATGTATAAAATCGCAGTAATTAGTGGAGATGGAATAGGTAAGGAAGTAATGGAATGTTGCGAGTATCTGCTCGACAAAATAGACATAAATTTTAGTTTTGAATATGGGGAAGCAGGTTTTGAATGTTTCAACAAAAACGGAACAACACTGCCCGAGGAAACATTGAAAATCGCCAATAAAAGTGATGCGGTACTCTTCGGAGCGTCAACTTCAACACCAGGAGAGCCTAGCCCAATCATAAACCTGAGAAAAGAACTTAACGTTTATGCAAACATCAGACCAATAAAATCATATAAAGGCGTAAAATGCCTAAGAGAGGATATAGATTTCGTAATAGTTCGTGAAAACACCGAAGGCCTGTACTCTCAAGTCGAATACGGCGATGAAAACAGGATGTTTGCTGAGAGAATCATTACCCGAAAAGCTTCCGAGAGAATCTCAAAGGTGGCTTTCAATTTATGTGAAAAAAGAGGAGAATCCCAAGTTACCTGCGTTCACAAAAGCAATGTCCTCAAAAAGACAGACGGTGTTTTCAAGGAGAGCTTCTACAACATAGCCAAGCATTATCCCCACATCAAAACTGAAGACTATTATGTCGATGCAATGGCAATGTATCTGATTACACAGCCTCAAAACTTCGATGTCATTGTGGCAAGCAACCTCTTTGGAGACATTCTATCTGATGAAAGTGCAGGGCTCGTTGGAGGACTCGGACTTGCGCCTTCAGGAAATATCGGAGATCACAACGGCCTGTTCGAACCAGTACACGGCTCAGCACCAGACATTGCCGGGAAAAACATTGCAAATCCATGTTCCATGATACTGTCCGCTTCAATGATGCTTGATTATTTGGGAGAAGGAGAAACTGCAAACAGCATTAAGACTGCAGTGGAGAAGGTCATTGCAGAATGCAAAATAAGGACACCAGACCTTGGAGGAGATGCAAGCACAATGGATGTTACCAAAGCTATTGTCAAGGAGTTAATCTAATGTTAAATATCACTACTTTTTTAGATGCAAATTCAAAACGTTTGGATAAGGATGTGTTGTACAATCCAACAACAGGCAACAAATTCAAATCCGGTGAAATTCTCTCAATCGTTTCCCATATTGGACGTGAATTAAAGGATTTGGGAATCAATAAAGGAGACAGGGTTTTAATATATTTGGCAAACTCAGAGGAATATCTGTTTTCACTTTTTGCAATATGGAGAATAGGTGCAATAGCAATTCCAACAAATAGGGTTTTCACCGCTTCAGAGCTTGAATACATAGTAAGCGATTCAAAAGCCAAACTGATGATTACCGATGCAGATGCCGAGAGAATCATTGACATTAACACTTACATTCCGCAAAACATAATTGATTTTAAGAATTCCGAAGTCCTTGAAGCGGAAGCTACAGACTGGGATGACTTATGTCAATTGCAGTACACTTCAGGAACAACCGGCAAGCCTAAGGGCGCCATGCTAACCCATGGAAACTACTTTACTGCAATCCACAATGAATGCGATGTATTGACATTAAAACAGGACGACGTGTTTTTAGGAATCTATCCAATGGCGCACGTAGGTCTGTCATGGGCAATATCAGCACTAAGGGCAGCTGCATTTTATATTTTAATCGAACAGTTTGACATGGACGAATATCTTAAGCTATGTGAAAGTGAAAAGGTCACAGTTTTAAGTGGAATGCCTCCAGTAATTCATTCACTGACAACAATGGATGCCCGCAAACACCTGAAAACCGTTCGTGAAATCATATCAGGTGGAGGCCCGCTTCACAAGAAGATATGGAAGGATTTCCACCAGACATACCAAATACCAATCATCAACGCGTACGGACTGTCAGAAACAATTGTGATCGGAACCGGAACAGTCATCAGACCCGAAGACTACTGGGAAGCCGATAGATTCGAAAGCGTAGGTCATCCTGTATGCTTTTCAGAAGTTAAAATAGTAGATGAAATTGATTCTTCAATAACCATGGGAAAATACGAACAGGGAGAAATTGCCTTAAGAGGTCCTGCAATAGCAAAAGGATATTGGGGAAATGAGGAAAAAACAAAAGCATCCTTTTTGGACGATGGATGGTTCTTGACCGGAGATATTGGATATCTTGATGAGGACAATCGTCTGTTCATTACTGACCGTAAAAAAGATATGATTGTAATGAGCGGATGGAAAATCTATCCAACAGAAGTTGAAGAAGTATTGATTAAATATCCAGCAGTCAAGGAAATAGCTATTTTCAGCATAAACGATGTTCACAGAGGTGAAATGCCAGTTGCAGCAGTAGTCTGGGAAAATGAAGCTGATGATGAAGGACTAATCGAATATGCCCGCAAGAACCTGTCCAGATATAAGGTCCCTAGAAAGATTTTTGCGCTTGACGAGCTTCCAAGAGTAAACGGTTGGAAATTGCTCAGAAGAGAGCTTAGAAAAATGTTTAAAAATTAAAAAAAAAGGAGTAACTATGATTTATTTGAAAATCATAGTTCCGATACCATCGGTAGTGAATACTTCTAAAAGCAAGGAGTGTTTTTTACGCCCGTCGATTATGTGACAGGATTCAACACCGTTTTCAATAGCTTTAACACAGGTTTCGATTTTTGGAATCATTCCACCGGAAATGACTCCCTCTTCTATTAAACCTGGAACTTCAGCTATTCTAATTTTTTTAATTAATGAATCAGGGTCATTAGGATCCCTTAAAACACCCGGAACATCAGTCAATATTATTAACTTTTCAGCCCCCACTGCACTTGCAACCTCACCTGCTGCAGTATCTGCATTTAAATTCAGGCTTGTTCCATCCCTTGCAATACCTACCGGAGATATCACAGGAATATAATCATTATCTACAAACATGTCAAGCAAATCAGTGTTGATGCAGTCAACTTCACCTACAAGACCCAAATCAACGATTTCCTCATCGATTTTACTTACAGGCTTTTTATGTGCAAATATCAGGCTTGAATCCTTTCCGGATACGCTGATTGCATCACCGTCATGTTTGATGAGTTCAGATACGATTTCTGTTGAAATCTTACCTACCAATACCATTTCAATGATTTCCATGGTCTCTTCATCAGTTACCCTTAAACCTTTGATGAATTTTGGCTCTTTTCCAAGTTTATCCATTGATCTTGAAATTTCAGGACCTCCCCCATGCACAATGAGAGGTTTCATTCCTACATATTTGAGTAAAACAGTATCACGAGCTGTAGATGACTTTGCTTCATCATCCACCATTGCATGTCCACCATACTTAATTAAAATTTTCTTGCCATGAAACTTTTTAATGTAAGGCAAAGCTTCAATTAAAACATCTATATCTTTCATCTAATCACTAACAATAATATTTTATTTAATAGTTTATAAAATTAAGCATATGGACGATGTTAAAAAATATCTTTTGGACCTTGGTGTGAGCAAAGTTGGTTATGCTGATGTTGATGGACTTGCCAGCGAATTTGTTGACCTACCCAATGGAATCAGCCTTGTTTTGAAATTGCCGAAAAAGGCAATGCAACTGGTTGAAGACGAAGATTATGTGGAGTACTGGAAATGCTTTCACGCACAGATTGCAAAACTGACCGAAATAGCACTCAAAGGCGAAGAGTTTATCAAAAATCAGGGCTTTAATGCATTTGCCCTGACAATGACACGAAATGAATGTGACATGGAAAAATTGCTGAGCATCCTTCCATATAAGACAATAGCCACAAAGTCTGGCCTTGGTTGGATTGGAAGATCAGCACTCTTTGTAACCCCCGAATACGGGTCTGCGGTTGCTCTTGGCGCAATACTGACTGACATGCCTCTTGAATTCGGCGAACCGATTACAGACTCCGAATGTGATGAGTGTGAAAACTGCCAGAAGGCCTGTCCGGTCGGTGCAATAAACCCTCAAAAATGGAACGACAGATTGAATAGGGAAGATATCATTGACATTGAAGTTTGCGGAGAATACATCATTGACCAGTACAAGAACGGTTTGGGATGCACAAAGTGCATGAGTGAGTGCAAGCTCACTCAGGAATATTTAAATCGCTGAGAAACTCATCTGCTTCTTCAAGAATCTCATTTTTAACATAGATGCACTCTTCATAATAGAACTCATCATTATGTTGACTAGCTAATTTGAGGTGTTCATCCAAATATTTTAATGATACTTCCTTTATATTACCGTTATGAGAATTCAAATATTTATAAAAGTCAGTGAAATCAAATTCACTGAAAAATTCCTCATAAAAAGAAATCCAAGCAAATTCTTTTAAATAATTTTTACCTTTAGAAGTGATTTTGTATGCCTCACCCAATGTAACATTATTATCTGCAAGCCTTTTTAGGAGTTCTTTTTTAGAACCCTCTATTTCAAGTCCAGCATCATACAAAATTTTCTTCAGATAAGGTTTAGAAGACTTCAAAGAATCTTTTAACCAATCAATTTCTATGATTCCCTCTTTTATAATGAAATTAGACTCCAGTAAAAGACGGGTTAATACTTCCGGAGAAGCTAACGATTCCAAAGTTACTCCATTTAAAGCATCGTAATAATTATCACCATAATCTAAAGCTTCTAGAATTAGATACCTTTCCCAAATATAGTTTGGAGAACCCTTTTCATAAGCAGTATCATCTAACCTAAATTTATTTTCAAGCCCATCCATAACAAATTCCTTAATAACTCCTCATCATAACCCAATTCATCATTTTCCCAATCAGTGAAATCTTCAAGAAATGATTCATTAATATTCAAATAACCTAATTCCCCTTCTTCTACAATCTTCTTTTCATTTCCATCTTCACAAATTTCATAATTTATTTTTGACATGTAAAACACCTGCCCTATCTAATTTAGTTCATTAATTAATTTCCATAAATTAAGCTAAATTTTACAATATGGCATCAATTTTGAAATCCAAGCACAATTTTAGAAAGTAATTAAAAAATACTTCTCCATTTTTATCCTATCGCCATTTAGAGAAGTTATTGAAATTACTATATTGTATAACTCTTAACATATATAAAGAAAATGAGAGAGCAATTGAAAAGTAATATTTTCAAGTGTAAAAAAAGAAGGGTAGGAGTTGAAAAACCCCTATAATCCACATTTGAATTTAAACCTATATTCCTGGTTTACGATTTCCATTCCAATAAAGGAACCTTTTAAGATGTCTGCAACTTTCTGCAAGTCACTAGCGGTTATTTCACTACCATTTCCGATAGGAGAAAAAAATGTAATTTCATCATCGGTTATGAGATAGTTCAGAAGTTTTGTGTTTTCTTTTTGGTATTTTTCAACAATTGCTAAAATTTCTTCTTCAGTTTCCTTATCTAAGTTTGTCATAATATCACCTTAAAAAATAGTTAATCGTGGAAGTATTTATATTTTTTCAATTGAATCTACATACTAATAGTTA
>NZ_CAMVPN010000104.1 GCF_947169325.1 uncultured Methanobrevibacter sp.
CAGCATGTGGTATGGCTGATATCATGATTGCTGAAGCAGCAAAAGATATCGGTACCGAACCTGTAGAAGACCACCCTATTAACAACTTATTATAGATAAAAGGGTCCCGATTAGATGATTAATTCATCTAATCATTTTTTTCTATTTTTTTACTATTTTTCAACAACTTTTTTTCAAGAAATTTTTAATAAAATTTATATTATCTTAAAAAGAGATTATTAATTAACTTTATATATTGGAGAGGTTGATAATGTCTTTTTTAAGTAAACTTTTTAAGAAGGGTCCAAAACCTGTTATTGCTCATTCTAAAGAAGGTAATTTGGCAATGTTAAGGGCTCAAAAGGCAGGTCCTGCAAGTCCGGGGGTTGTTAAAAAGCCTGATACTTTTTATGTAACTGCTTCTGTTGAATTAGGTAACACTACCACAAAATCCATTGTAATGGCAACTAACCTGAATACCAGTGAGTCATATCTGCTTAATAAAACAGTAAAAATGACCAGGGATATCAGACCGCCAAAAGCTAATGAAGAGGTATTCGGTAAGACTGTTTGGGGTATTGAGCTTTCTAAAGAAGCAGTAACAGAACTTATTAGAGATACTGTTTTGGAATCACTCAAGAAATGTCAGGTTGACAAGGATGAAGATTTGGATTTCGTTGTAAGGTCAACTGGGGTAACAGCTGGTTTTGCAACTGCTGAAGAAGCTGGTCAGCTCATCATTGCTTTGGCCGACGGTTGTCTTGAGGCGGATATTCCTCCACGTAAGATGTCTCCGGCAATGAGCATTTCACAGCTTCCTGAAAGATTACAAAAACACTCCCTTTTGGAAAACATCATGTTTGACGGAGCTGTAGTTAGTGTAGTTCCTCCGGAAGGTAAGGAAACAGTTGCAAATGAAATGGAAGGGGAACTAGTAACTGCAGGTATCAAATTAGGTGCCAAATGGACCGATGTTGATTACAGAAACCCATGTGTATCCTTGGACTTCGGTTCAACATTGGCTGGACGTATCGTTAATGATAATGAACCTTATGCTAACACTGTCGGTAACTTCCTGGGTCTTGCAGGTGTTGTAAGCGACTCCTTGGCCAGAGGTTCCGGTAAGATTGACAAGAAGAATGGTGCTGCTCTCGATTTATACTCTGAAAAGGCAATGAAAAAGGCAGACCACAAGAAAGCTGAAGCAAATGCATTGGAAGCTCATAAATTAATCAATATTACAAAAGTTCCTATGGATGTTGAAAGATTCGGTACAGTCCCACTGGATCCTGTAGCAGCTGAAAAGGCAGGAACCACATTAATAGGTTGTGACGTAGGTTTCAACGGTGACAAACTTCCTGAACTTATGGAACTGGGCGCACAGTTCTATGATGCCGACGGTCTTCCAACATTGCTTTCAACTTTGGATTATGTAAGTACCAATATCGTTACAAGATGTCTGGATGTTGCATTTAAGGAAAATGTCATCGTTCCGGGTTCCGCTTTAGGTATTACAGGAAGGGCAGGTATTACCGGACGCAAACCTGAACTCATTTTAGAGGCTGTTCAGGACAAGTTTGAAAATGTCGTATTTGTTGAAGACGGTCTTGCATTGGGATCTGCTATCATGGCCCGTTGTATGAACTCCATGGGTACTCCTAAAGTTCCTATCGGCGGTAAGCAAGGAGGAAGATGCATCCTCAAGGACCGTATGAAGATGATGGGTGGAAAATTCGCTTAAAAAGTGTGATTTTTTAATGATTTATGCAATTTTGATGGCAGGAGGTATGGGAACAAGACTTAAAGTTCCCTGTGAAAAACCTCTTTTTAAATTATGCAATAAACCCTTGATTAAATACGTTATTGATAACTTAAATGCATCTAAATTAATCGATAAAATAATTATTGCGGTCAGTCCTCATACTCGCCAAACCACTCAATATTTGCAATCCCTAAATGGTGATTTTGAAATATTGGATACTTCCGGAGATGACTATCTGACTGATTTATCTTTTATTCTTGATTATTTTGAAAAGAAATCATGCGAAGACACTTTGCTTTTCATCAATGCCGATTTGCCGTTCATATCAACTGAAACCATTGATTATGTATTGGATTATTATTCTAAATCAGATAAGGATGCATTATCCACATTGGTCCCGGTTGAAATCTTTGAAGAGTTGGGATTGGGATATTCATATGAGTTCAACGGCAATGTTCCATCAGGCCTTAATGTCTTGAGAAGCGTCAATATTGTTCAGGATGAGGATCAGTTAATCATTCCAAAAAAGGAATTGGCCTTAAATATCAATACCCTTTTGGACAGTAAAGTTGCGGAAAAATTCTACAATGAATATTATATTTAAATATAATGAAAGTAAATATTTATATGACTATATTTAATTTTTATCAGGTGATTAAATGGAAAATAAACAACAAATTCCTAAAAGAGAAGAAAAATTATGGAGTGAAATTAAAAATTATCAAGTAGCTACCAACAATGCACGTATTTTAGGCGTATTGGATGAATTGATTATAAACGAAAAAACTGGTAAAATTGTTGATATCGCTATTAGGGTTGAAAGTGACCGTAATATCCACGTAAAAGGCGCTAAAAGAAATGGTGACTTATTGTTAGTTCCTTTTGCTAAAGTCGAAAAAGTCGGCGAATTCATTATTGTAACTGAATAATCTCAGTTATTCTCTTTTTTTCTTTTATTTTTAAAGTTGTATTATATAATCTGTTGTTAACTATTTATATTTTATAAAACATAATTATATTGTTATATAACAAATTCATATTTTATTTTTAAGGTGATTATATGTTGCTTGAAATTGAAAATTTGGCGGTTGAAGTATCTGGAAAAAGGGTTTTAAAAGACATTAACCTTGCAATCGAAGAGGGTGAAACCCATGTTCTTTTAGGACCTAATGGTGCTGGGAAAAGTACCTTATTCTTAACTATATTGGGTTTTCCAAATTATAAAGTTGTTAATGGTACTATTAAATTTAAAGGTCAGGATATTACTGGATTAACAACTGCAGAAAGAGTAAAATTAGGTATTGGTGTAAGTTTCCAAACTCCTCCTTCAATCAGAGGTGTTTCTGTAGGGGATTTATTAAAAATTATATCTCATCAGGATGTTAATGAGGAATTGAATCCTAGAATGAAAGAATTGGCCCAACAATTGAAATTCAGTGATGAATTCTTGAATAGGGATGTCAATTTAGGATTTTCAGGGGGAGAAGTTAAACGTTCTGAAATATTGCAGTTATTAGCTCAAATGCCTGATTTCACAATGTTTGACGAACCGGATTCCGGTGTGGACATTGAAAATGTGGAATTATTGGCTTCTGAAATAGGAACCTTATTGGATAAGGACAAGCCACAACGCAGCAGGAAACGAAGTGGTCTTTTAATTACTCACTTAGGTTACATTTTGAATTTTGTCAGTGCAGATAAAGCACATGTTTTGATTGATGGGGTAATTTCCTGTTCCGGAAACCCGTCTGAAATTTTAGAAGATATTAGGAAAAACGGTTTTAATGGATGTGTTGAGTGTGCGCAATGTTTATGATGATGCCGAAAGGGCAAAGGATAAGAAAGCAGCATTAGGTGCTGATATTACAATTGAAAACTTTACAGATGAAACCGTCAACGCTTTGGATATGATTGACGATTTGGATGACTTGAACAAGCAGACCAAAAAGGATCTCCTGAAAGTCGGTGTTGACACAACTGAAGAGAACAGGTCAGGTTCATTCCTGCAGGTTGACCAGAGTAACATCTTTACCAACAATACAATGTCAGATTCAATTGAAGTGATGAACATAGGAGTTGCATTGGACAAATACAGTTGGGTTGAAGACTACCTTTGGAATGTCGTAAAGCCTGACGCCGACAAATACACTGCAAAAACTGCATTACGTGAAAAAGAGGAAGGAGTTAAAAGCGGTTACTTTGTAAGGTCCCTTCCTGGAACCAAGGAAGTAATGCCTGTACAGGCATGCATGTTCATCAGTGATGCAGATATTCTGCAGACCGCTCACAACGTAATCATCGCTGAGGAAAACTCAGAACTGCATTTGATTACCGGATGTGCAACAGGTGACGATGTTGCTTCGGCCATGCACGTCGGTGTTTCTGAAATGTATTTAAAACCTGGCTCCAAAATCACTTTCACAATGGTTCACAACTGGGCTGAACAGGTTGAAGTGCGCCCAAGGACAGGTGTCAAGCTAATGGATGATTCCACATACATCAACAATTATATTTTGACAAGCCCTGTAAGCACTATCCAGTCATTCCCTACTGCTTACTGTGACGGTAAAAATTCAAGAGCAATTTTCCAAAGTATTCAAGGTGGTAAAAAGGATTCCATCATCGATGTTGGTTCCAGAGTTTTACTTAACGCTGAAGGGGCCCGTGGTGAAGTAATCTCAAGGGCGGTTGCTCAGGATGAGTCTCAAATTTATGCAAGGGGACATTTAGCAGGTACAGTTCCGGATGTTAAAGGTCATTTGGAGTGTCATGGGTTAGTGCTGTCTGATGACAGTTTTATTTATGCAGTGCCTGAACTTGAAGCAAGTTCTGCTAATTTGGAGATGTCTCACGAGGCTGCAGTCGGTAAAATTTCAGAAGATGAAATCAATTATCTGACCTCTAGGGGTATTGAAGAGGAAGAAGCGGAGTCTATGATTGTTAGAGGATTTTTAAACATGGATATTACTGGTCTTCCTGATGAATTGGCTCAACAAACTCAAAATATGATTGATATGAGTCTTGATGGAATGTAATTCCATCTATCTTTTCTTTTTTTATCATTTTTCCTTCTTAAAATCGATTTTAAAAAATCTTGTTTTATAGTATATAAACTTTTTGGCTTTAATTTCTAAGTAACCTTTATATTAATTATTAATGAAATATATTAATCAGTACATAATGTTAAGCTGAGCTAGCTCATTAAGTACATAAAATTGTAATTTAAGGCGTACCTAAACACTATGTCTTAAATAGAAGATTTTAAAATTTTTTAAAAAACTTTAAAATTGGATTTTGAAAGACAAAAATTTTTCAAAATTGAAAAAATATTTATAGAGGAGGAGAAACTCTATGGCTGATGATGTAAAAATTGTAATGTTTTGTTGCAACTGGTGTTCCTATGGAGGAGCAGACACAGCTGGTACTGCAAGGATGCAATACCCACCGAATATTAGAGTTATTCGTGTAATGTGTTCTGGAAGAATTGACCCACAATTTATTTTGAAAGCATTCCAAGAAGGTGCTGATGGGGTATTTGTAGCTGGATGTCACATGGGTGACTGCCACTATGACGCAGGTAACTACAAATTAGATCGTAGAATGAGATTAATTTATAAATTAGTCGAAGATATGGGAATTGGAAAAGAAAGAGTTCACCACGATTGGATTTCCGCATCCGAAGGTGAAAAATTCTCTCAATCTGTTAAAATGATGGTTAACAGAATTAAAGAGTTAGGTCCAGCTCCATTAAAAGAACAATTAGATGCTGAAGGATAAATTGGAGGAATTTAATATGGCAGATAAAGTTAAAATAGGAACTATGTGGTTCGGCGGATGTTCCGGTTGCCACTTATCCATTGCGGATTTCCACGAATCCTTAATTGATGTAATGGAATTTGCAGATTTTGAATTTTCCCCTGTACTCATGGATACTAAATATGATGAAGTACCTGAATTAGATATTATTATTGTCGAAGGTGGAGTAAGAAACGACGAAAACAGAGAATTAGCTGAAATGTTAAACGAAAAAGCTAACATGGTTATTGCTTACGGAACCTGTTCTTGCTACGGTGGTATTCCAGGTCTTGGAAACTTATGGACTGTTGAAGAATTAGAAGAAGAAGCATACATTAATTCTGTATCTACTGTAAACCCTGAAGGTATTATTCCTCACGAAGATGTACCTCATCTCGAAAGCAGAGTAAGACCTATCGGTGAAGTTATGGATATCGACTTAATGATTCCAGGTTGCCCACCTCGTTCTGATGTTGTAGCAGAAGCTATCTTAACATTATTAAGAGGAGAAACAATCGAATTACCTTCAACCAACTTATGTGAAGTATGTCCTAGAGAAAAACCACCTGCAGGTTTAGCAATGGACTTCATTAAAAGACAATTTGAATTAGGTCTCCCAGAACCTGATTTATGTTTAATTACCCAAGGTTTAGTATGTATGGGTCCTGCTACCGTATCATTATGTGGTGCAGAATGTCCTTCCATTGGTATCCAATGTAGAGGATGTTACGGTCCTACTGCTAAAGTATTAGACCAAGGAGCAAAAATGATCAGTGCGATTGCATCTGACTACGGTGTACAAGAAGATAAAACCGTTGATCCTGAAACTGTCGCAGATCAATTAGATGATATTGTAGGTACTTTCTACACTTACACATTACCTGCTGCTTTAGTACCAATTAAAATGCAGAAAGGAGGAGAATAAAATGGTTAAACTTACTATGGAGCCTGTCACTCGTATTGAAGGACACGCTAAAATTACAGTACATCTTGACGATGCTGGAAATGTAGAAGAAACAAGATTACATGTTATGGAATTCAGAGGTTTCGAAAAATTCTTAACAGGCCGTCCTGTAGAAGAATTACCAAGATTAGTACCTCGTATTTGTGGTATTTGTGATGTACAACACCACTTAGCAGCTGCAAAAGCTGTTGACCAAATCTTCGGATTCGATGATTATGAAATCTTACCTGCTGCATACAGAATGAGAGAAATCATGAACTGGGGTTCATACATGCACTCCCACGCTCTTCACTTCTACTTCTTAGCAGCACCAGATTTAATCA
>NZ_CAMVPN010000105.1 GCF_947169325.1 uncultured Methanobrevibacter sp.
CTTTAAAGATAATTAAACTATATAATATTTAAATCTATATGACAGTGACAAAAAAGTTACCTCGATAAACTAAAATTAATGATTTTAAAATTAGATATGATTAAATTACACTTTAACGATTAAAACCATAAAATAAATTACTCTCGAAGCAAGTAAACACCAGTTAGAAAACTCCAGACAATCAGGGTGTAAACTGATAACCTCTCAAAGACAGGCATGTAAACGCTTTCCATGTTGAAAAACATTATCCAGAACACTATAAGACCAAAAATGCCCAACGTTAATGTGAATTTCTGATAGCCTTCAAATTCCGCCATGGATTTGGAGATAATGACCAACAGTATGTTTCCTCCAAGAATTGCCATTACCGCCCCTAATGTATGGTATCCTGAAGTCAGCGGATTTCCGCCATGAATCAAACCGACAATGATGACACCCAAAGCAGTTATCACAGCAAAAACAGAACATGCAACTTTACGTTTAACAATGTGGTCTTTGAATTTGTAAAAATAGCCGAAAAGAAGTGCCAGACCAATCAAAATGAATGCCGAGTTCATAAGCCAAGACAACGGAGAATTTCCGTTTGGAATTCCCAGCTCTGAAATCGTGTGAAAAACATAAGTATTAAAAATAGAAGCGTTGAAAAAAGTTGCTGAAACGGCTTCAGCGATAACATAGTACAAACTGCCAACTATTAAAGCAATTCCTGCAACTTTAGCTTTCATTTCTAAATTCCGAATTTCTTATTGAAGTATTTTTCCTTCAAATCGAAGTTAAGCTCTTCAATGTCTGCACCGGCCATAGCTTTCTGCAATATCTTATAGCAAGATTTTTTTGGCACGGTAGTGTGCTTGATGTTGGATTTGACCCAAATTTTATCAAATCTTTTCTTCAAGTCAGTGACTTTCAATGTTTCCACGACATTTTTTAAATTGACGACATTTGCTTCGTCAACGACATTGTATGAGGCATAACTTTGGGAATCCAGTGAAATAGGATTCAATCCCAAAATGAATCTTTGCAAATCATAATCAAGGAAGGAATTATAATCCTTATCATAGGCATAGACATGTGCCTTTGCAGTCAATGCATCAAGGAATACCAAAAACTGATTTGCAACCAAAGCCCTTGACAGGATTTCATCACAGAAGTTTAGTGCGGTTTCAACATTATCAGCATCTGATCCTTTTACATAGGTTTCATAATCCTCAAACCTGAATGCAACAAGTGCAAACATGTAGAGGTCGATCCATTCATTTTCTTTTAGGAATTCATATGCCTTATCAGTCAATTCCAGATTATCATATGATTTTTCCTTATCAACAGCCACATCTAAATTTCTTGCATCTCTAGCTTCCTTCAAAACAGGCAATACCCTTTCAACCAATTCATGTTTTTTTCCTGAAACTTTCAATCCGTTTTCTCTTAAAATGTCTTTCAGCTCGGAAACGACATATTTTTTGGAGATTGCCTCAGCAGTTATTTCAATATTGGTTGAAACTTGAACATCTCCTTCAAGATATCCTTCATCAACCAAATAGCCAATGCATTCTTCAGCAGATGAGAATGTTCCGAATTGACCTTCGCTTAAAATATATTCCAGTTCATAACCGCTGTTTAAAAAGTTCAAAACGTTGAATACTTCTAATTTTTGCTCACTCACTTAAACACCCTTTATATTTCATCAACAATATTTCAAAATTGCCGAATGTTATAATCAAGCTTCCTATCAGGAAAGCATATAAATTTGAAATGAATATCAAAATGACGGCCACACCAGCAAGTGTAACCATGCACATTAATATTATATCTTTTTTAGTCAATTTAATGTTTTGCCTATAATCCTCCTTATTTGCCATGATTGATAGGTAGAAAATAATCAGTGACACAATCATCAGTCCGCTTGCAAATACATGATTTACTTCACCGGAATGAATCAGCTCCAGTGCAACGGTCACCAGATTGATGCTTATTACAATGAAATAATGGCTGAACATCAACCTTAACGACCTTTCAACCCTGTGGTGCTCCATCAATCGGTGAATCTGAATCACATATGAACCGAACATTGTCAGGACAATAAAAAACACAAGAATCGGTATCAGAGTGAAATTTGAGGTATCAAAGAAATGTGTAAGTCCGACAATGGCTTCTCCGAATGTGATAATTGTCAACAATTCAAATCTTTCAACAAGATGGGGAAAGCTGATGATGCTTTTATCGAATTTGCCCCTGATAAAGAAAGGCAGAAATGCGCCCGTCAGGACCGCAACGACATTAATCCAAATTACATAATTGGTTAAATTCAACATTGTACATAAAATTGCAATCACATATATTGTACAGACTATCAATAAAATAGTAATGGAATTTCCTGCAGCCCCAATCATGGAATGTTCTTTTTTTGCCTGAATGGAATACAATACCATAACCGTCAAAAGCAATATTAACATTGCCAAATCAAATGGAAATGCCATTGAGGCCCAGTCATGAGAAATCGTATTTGCCATATATATTACTGCAATCATGTTAACGCAGGCAAGAACATAGTCATACCACCTCCACTTTCCGTATCTATTGACATAATTAGTGAAGTAAAGCCATGCCTGAAGAATTACAAATGAAGTAATCAGATATGCAAAAAAGTTATATGAAGGAATCACGCCTCCAATAGGCTCTGAAACCAAAGCAGTCAGCTTTGATATTGCATATACAAAAATCAAATCATAGAACAGTTCGATTAGTTCAACAGGTTTTACCTTGACATCCATATTATTGACCAGAATAGTTTATACAAAATAATATGTTTGAAACTATTCTTAAACTGTTGGATTTCACAACATTATCCTACCAATACCGAATAGATGAAAAAGCATATGATGACTACGAAAACTGCGCGGTAAATCTGCTGATGCCTCATATGCCTGTTTTTAACCAGCAATATTACCAGAACTACAATCAAGATGACATTAACGATTTGAATTAATGAAAACATTTAATCATCCTCTTTTTTCTTAATTGCAGTTAATATGGTATAAACATGCCTTGAATGGCGTTTTTTACTTGGATATTTATTTGCAAATATTTTCATCAGTTCTGTCACACTGACATCTGGATTTTCACTTATCAATTCCTCACAAATATTCTGCAGACTTTTAGGAGCGATTTTTGAATCCCAAACATCCATAAAGACATTCTTGATTCTCCTGACTGTTTTTGGATCTTCAATCTGCTCGTAGCTGAATTCTTCCCTCAGATTTCTTTTAACATAATCCATGTAATGATTTTCATCATCCTGATAGATTTCCTTAACCTTGGAACCATATTCATCAAAATACTTTTGAACTTCCTTTACGACAAAACGCCTTGGAACTATAGTCATCTGGTCCAATTCCGCTTCAAAATCCCTAGGCTTGATTTTCAGATACATCTGGCCGCCTTTGAAATGCTGACCGTTAATGACAACACCTTCAATAGCCCTTCTTCCATTGTTCTTGAGATATTCATCGTTAATGAGTTTCAGCAGTTCTCTAACTTCCTGAATAGCATCATATAAAGTCGGGAAGGCATCTTGAGTTGAAACTTCATAATTTCTAAGCTTATTCCATTTGGCTTGCCAGTGAACTGTAAAAGAAGCATCTTTCTCATGCTTTTCAATGGAAAATATATTGTCCGGCTTTGGAAAATCATCAAGCCCATAGTAGCAATTGATGCCTATGAAATCAAGAAATCTCTCATTGACGTAAGCCCCAATTAGCCTGATGTCAATGTAGGTTTCCATATAGGCGATTTCATGCTTATTTAGAATCCCATACAATTCAAACATCAATGAATCATTCAGATGATTTTTATTTGAAAAATACTTTTCAATGGCTTTTTTATCTATTAATGCATACATTTCAAGGATATGCTCATCGGCAACCGCCATTGCCCTTGTTTTAGGAATGATTTCTATTGAATTGCCCTGCTCGTCATTTAATGAATACAGTATCAGGCAGGTTCCGTCAAGCTTTTCTGAGCAGTAGTATACAACAGACTCATCATCCTCTTTAAGTTTGAATCGCTCATCCCAATAGTGTATTTTGGGAAATGACTGTACAAACTGTTCCGTATCATAACTTCTTCCGCTTTTCTCTGTAACGTGAGTGATTACAAGAGAGCCAAGGTGCTTATTAGCTTTTCGGCATATATAACCTTTAATTACATTACCTTCAGGAGTTTTTTCGCAAAAATCCCTCAAATGTTTTGGTTTAACATTATTTTCAAAATATTTCTCACAAAATTTTTCTTTCATACTAAAACCTCATTGAAATTAAAAGAAAAATTAACTTATTTCAACAATACTCTGATAAATAAGTTTAAAATTCTTAATAAGATAATATATACTCAGTAATATTTAAAATAAGCAGTTTTAAGTGAGAACAATTTTACAGAGCCCCTACAATTCTTCCAAGTGAGAACAATTTTACAGACCCGGACAACTTTTTCTTAAAAAATAGAATGGGAAATGATTAGCCCATCAATTGCTTTTCAATCATTTCCATCATTGGTTTTACATCATCAGATAAGTTAATTTCAGTTATTTTCTTTGGAGAACGATTTTTAGAAGCATAATATGCCTGTGCAAAACTTCTGCTAATAAAAAATACCCCTTCAAAATCAATTGTAAACTCCGAATTTTCACTTTGATTTAATTTGGCTATTAATTCCGTAGCAGATTGATTAAAATCTAAAGCAGTATTTATTTCATCCTTAACTTTAATGATCATGAATTACACCCAACTTATAGGAATCCGGTTTATTGAATTCGATTAAGCCATAAATATTTTGAATTTCATGTTTATTTAATCGAAGACCAATCAATGTTCCATTAAAAGTATGTATTTCATTAAATAAATAATACTTGTATTTTTCACCGCAAATATGTAAACATCCATTTCGGGACACAAAAAGAATTTCGCCCAAATTTCCTTCAGCAGCTAACCTAATTACTGTCCATAGCCCATTTCCCCGTTCATATTCAGAGTCAGATATAGTTGAAAATGTTCCAATTGCCTTTTCAATAGAATAACAATCATTTTCAAAATTTAAACCATATTCTTCAAATAGTCCCGGAATAGATGGTCCATCATCAACAACACAAATATCCAATTTTTTAGAATCCTCATTCAAATTTGATAAAATATATCTTTGAACATTGTAGTTATCTAAATTTGAATGGTCATAAACATTATTTGCTATTTCGGATATCATCGTCCTCAAAGCAAAATAACCTCCATATTCTGAATCCAAATTTTCCATATACCTAGTAAGGAAATCAGTTTCATCACTTTCAATGCGAGAAGCAGGCAATTTAGAAAACAATACATTTTTACTCAAATTATCAATTAAAAAATCATATGCCTGTTCACCATTTTCCAAGGAAATATTTTGACGTTTGCAAACACACAGCAGAGGAAGTATTGTTGTTGGGTTTGATTCTAAATTCTCCAAGTCAATTTTACCACCAGTTTCATCTTTGATTATTTCTTCAAATTCCACATAATTATCAAATAAGTTTTTTAGTACCATAACAGTACCTCCCAAACATTTTTAATAATTAACTAGAAAATGAAAAAATCCGGATTTAAACAATGTACTAGTTAACAAAAGTAATTTTGTCATCCAAGTTTATAAAATAAGCAGTTTTGGATGAGAACAATTTTACGGGCTCAGAACAATATTATGAGCTCACAACAATTTTACGAAGTCAGAGCAATATCAAAAAATAGAAAAATTAGGGATTGCATGCTTCGTCAGCAGCACCCATAACAACACGAATTTCATCAGACAGGTTAATTTCTGAAATATTCTTAGACGAATCCAGCTTAGCAGTATAATAAGCCTGAGCATAATTCATTGTTAAAAAAGTTACGTCCTTAAAATCGATGATAAAATTATCTTCGGGAATTTTATTTAAAATCTCGATTAATTCCACTGCATCATCACTAGATTCCAGATGTGTACCAAATTCAGCACCAACATTAATAAGCAGTTGAACACCTACAACAATATTTAAAATTCATCATTTATATAATTGAAAAATATGAAAGAATGTCCAAAATGCAAGAGAGCATTAAAAAAAGTATTTCACGGCGAGCCAACAGACGAACTGGCTGTCGAATCCTTTGAAAATGAAGTGATAATTGGAAATTACTGTAAAAGCGATTATAATTATTACTGCGAATACTGTGATGAATTCTTTAAATCTTAAAATTCACCTGCTAAAAAAAGATAAGGAGTAGATTTTGAAAATCTACTTATTTACTTTTGCAAGTTTTTTAACATGGAGCTTGGCGTCATTTGCCTGACAATACATTGTGGATCCGACCTCACGCTTTTTGAGAACGCTGGATTTGACAGTTACTTTTGCAACTCCTTTTTTATTGGTTTTAGCAGTATAAGTCTTGCCATTGAATTTAAATGTGACTTTTTTATTTTTAAGCAATTTCTTGCCGTTCTTAAGAGTTGCTGTTAATACAAGCTTCTTGGCGGATTTTTTAGCATTAACTGTTTTTAATGTTATAGTATTTTTTAAATTGCAGCTTTTAAGAGCTCCACCGTAAAGTTCATTATAAGTATCAGCCTGATTATCACTGAAAGTGCATTTTACAGCATTTA
>NZ_CAMVPN010000106.1 GCF_947169325.1 uncultured Methanobrevibacter sp.
ATCATTAGCAATTATCATTTTATGGTGATAATCATGAAAAAAGATGATTGGGAAGACATTGAAGTCAATCAAAGCAGTAAAGACAAAGTTTTGTTCGAATCAAATCTGATTCAGCAGATATATGATGGCATAGACCTTTTAAGAGATGAAAGTGCAGAAATATTAAGAGAATTGGATATTGAAGGCAAAATTGATGATTTGGATCTCGAGGAATTTGCTGAAGACACCATTACTCAAATCGATGACCTATTGGATGACATTTCAAGGTTCAAGGACAGTGTCGTTGACACAGAAGACCTTCCGGATGATGTAAAGGAGCATTACAGAAACACCCAGGCATATTTCAACAGGGATGCCGACTATCTAAGAAGGGCTAAAAGCAAGATGGCAAGGCTCAATTCCGAAAAACTGGCAGATGAATATGGGACAAATCACAGGATTGTTGAACTTTGCGATAAGGCCATAACCATCAGGCCGGAAAGTTTTGACGCACATCTCCTCAAGGCTCAGGCATTGGTCAATCTTGGAAAATATGCAGATGCCATCGATGAATATATCATTGCCTTGGCCATAAAGGATGATGCAGACCTTTGGCTTGCAATTGCAGATGCAAATAGGCTAAACGGTGACTTTGAAGATGCGCTTGAAGTGTATGATTATGTTTTGAAAAAATATGGGAAATCAGTTGATGTTTTGAAAGGAAAAGCGGTTGTCTGCTTTGATATTGGTGATTATGTCGGTTGCAATGGGCTCTTCAGTCAGGCCAACGATATTGAATATTTGGATGAGGAATCCTTTAAAATTTGGTCAGAGTGCCTTAAGCAGCTTCAAGAAGATTGATTTTATTTGTAAGTAAAAATTGATGTCGGTTTGTAAAATTGAAGTCATTTAAAAGTTATGTTTATTAATCTGGAAGGACATAATGGTATTAGGTGATAAAATGGCAAAACCAATTGCTTCTACACCTCGCTTTGATGAAAGAGATGTGGGAGACTTAAAAAAATATATGAAACGACCATTAACACAAGAAGAAAAAAAGTTCAATGAACGTGTTAAAAATGCAAAAAAATTCCTAGATTTGATTAATCTAGGTGATTTTTATTTTTTTAATGTTTTGTACATGAATATTGATGTTGTTTCATCTCGCTGAGCTTTTCTTTTTAATTTTTCAAGATTGTGGATTCTTTTTTGGGCAAATGAATTTTTTAGATAGAATTTCCATGCATTACAATAGGCATCTATGGTTATGAAACTAACGCCTATCTCTTTTGAAATCTCTTCAATTAGTCTGCAAATTGAGGCCAAAATTTCTTTTCCAATTCCTAATCCCTTATATTTTTCGTCAACTGCAAGTCTTCCAATTTTAATTGCAGGATAATCTTCATATTCAGTTTTTAGGCTTTTATCAATTTTTTGCATTCTATTTTGTCTGCCAATAATGATGCATAACCAATAATCTCATCTTCATGAATCGCCAGATAGGTGACATTCAGATTTTTTTCCTGCTGGTCTAGCGCATCGTCTTTTAGAAAGTCATCAAGGTCTTTGACTCCACAGCTGAAGCTGCTTAAATCGTGTTTTTTATTTAATTTCTCGTAGTGATAGTTTTTATTATGTCTTTATCTTTCATAATATTATTTGTTTTCGATAATAAATATATATTTCGTTTTAAATCAACTAAATATTACAATATAATCTTATTTTTACAATTTGGGATCAATTTATCATTTTGCACAATATTTCATTTTAAGGTCAATTTTACAAGGGATAAATATTATTCACCTTAAATTTATTTTTTTTGAATATTTTCAACTTAAACATTATTTCAATTGTTATTTTCTGAATGATTTCAAAATATTTAAATCATTAGACCAACATAAATATCATTACAATTTAAAAGGTGAAAAAATATGGCAAAAAATGCAATAATTACTGGTGGATCCAGAGGAATCGGTAAAGCTATGGCTTTAAAACTTGGTGAGATGGGATACAATGTAGCTATCAACTACAGAAGCGACTCATCAAAACAGCTGACCGAAGATTTAATTGAAGAAATCAAATCAGAATATGGTGTGGAAGCAATTGCAGTACAGGCAGATGTCAGTAAATTCGAAGACTGCGAAAAATTGGTAAAAGCCACTGTAGATGCATTCGGTGAAGAAATAGATGCATTGGTAAATAACGCAGGTATTACAAACAACTCCAACTTCATCGACCTCAAGCCTGAAGACTATGAAAGGGTTATCAACACAAACCTCGTTAGTATGATGCACATGTGCCACCTGTGCCTGCCTTACATGGTCGACCGTGACACAGCAATCGTATGTACCGCATCTGTAGGTGGACTTACTGGTGTAATCAACCAAGCAGACTACTGTGCAGCAAAAACCGGTGTAATCGGTTTATGTAGAGCTCTCGCTTTGGAATTTGCACCAAGAAAAGTAAGGGTAAACTCAATCGCTCCGGGTATGATCATGACAGATATGCTTAGAGGAGTAAACCAGGATGAATTGAACGCACTTGCCGCAACAATTCCGCTCGGCCACATCGGTGAGGTTGAAGAGATTGCAGGCGCTTTGGAATACATCCTGACTGCAGATTACTTGACCGGACAGGTTATTTCTCCTAACGGAGGATTTGTCCTGCAATAAGGTTAATTTTTTTTAACCTTATTCTTTTTTTAGATTATATTTTCCTTATTTTGTGTAGTTATTGTATTGTAGTAGTATCCTTTTTGGCTGAGCAGTTCTTCGTGTGTTCCCTGTTCGATAATCTCGCCGTTTTCGATTACAATAATCTTGTCTGCATTTTTGATGGTTGATAATCTGTGGGCGATAATGAAGCTTGTTCTGTTTTCCATCAATCTGTCCATTGCCTTTTGAATCATCTTTTCGGTTCTTGTATCTACACTTGAGGTCGCTTCGTCCAAAATGAGTATTTCCTTTTTGGACAGTATTGTTCTTGCGATTGTCAATAGCTGCTTTTGTCCGTGTGAAATGTTGTCGGAATCCTCGTTGAGTTCGGTTTCATAGCCTTGCGGGAGCTGCCTTATGAAGTTGTCGGCATAGACCTGCTTTGCAGCCTCAACGACCTCTTCATCAGTCGCTTCCAGATTGCCGTAGCGGATGTTGTTTGCTATTGTATCTGAAAACAGCCAGGAGTCCTGCAGTACCATTCCGACAAGTGACCTGAGGGAGTGTTTGTCATATTCTTCAATGTCAGTGCCGTCTATTCTAATTGAGCCTTTGTCAATGTCATAAAATCTCATGAGCAATTTGACGATTGTGGTTTTTCCGGCACCGGTTTCTCCGACAATGGCTATCTTTTCGCCCTTTTTCACGCTGAATGACAGGTCTTTGATGTTCTTTTCATTTGGAGTGTATCCGAAGCTGACGTTTTCGAATGTTATTGAATCATTGACGCTTGTGATTTTCTTGTCTGAAGGGTTTGCTTCATCATCCAACTCTAAAAATTCATATATCCTTTCAGTTGCCGCCATTGCAGTTTGGAAAAGGCCCATAACTCTTGTGATTTGCTGAATAGGCCTTGTGAAGTTCTCAATGTACTGGAAAAATGCCAGAATGTCTCCGACGGCTATTGCTTTTTGAAGTGCGAATATTGCGCCCAGCACTGCTATCAATACATATTCGATGTTTGATATGAAGTTCATTGCAGGGCCTGAAATGCTTGAGAAGAACTGTGATTTCCATTCCTGGTCATACCACATGTCATTGTCCCTTTCGAACTTTTCAATTGACGGTTCTTCCTGGTTGAATGCCCTTATGATGTCATGGCCTGTAAATGTCTCTTCAATCTGGCCGTTTACCGCCCCCTTGAATGTCAGCTGTCTGAGGAAGTATTTCTGAGAGAATTTTGTTATGATGATAATCATTACAAAGGCAATAGGAATCAGGACGACTGTTGCAAGGGTCATCCAGACGTTGATGTAGAGCATCATTGCAATGACTCCCACTATTGTGATTATTGCTGTCAGCATCTGAAGGAAAGCCTGGGTAATTCCAACCTGAAGGGAATCCACATCGTTTGTGAGTCTTGACAGGATGTCTCCCCTTTTGTTTTCATCGACATTTTCCATTGCAAGGGAGGTGATCTTGTCCATGATTCTGCTTCTCAAATCATAGCTGATGCTTGTTGAGATGCCTATCAGGATATAGCTTTGAATGTATGAGAACACAGAGCTTACAACGTATAGGACAACCACAATGCTTAGGAAGTACAGTATGCTGTTCAGGTCAATCGTTCCGGTGTGGTTCATGATATTGTTGATTCCGTCATAAATCAATGTTGTGGCTTTTCCGATAAGAATCGGACTTATCACGCTAAATACAGTGGAAATGACTGCACATATTACTGTTACTGATAGCTTAAGCTTGTAATCTTTTAAAAGCCTCATGATGTTTTTCATGGCTTTTCTGCTGTCTGCAGCCTTTTCGGGAGGTTTTCCCTTGGATGGCGGTGGACTCATATGCCTGCCTCCATGCTGTCAATCTGTGATTTCACTATCTCGTGATATATGCTGCATGATGAATACAGCTCGTCATGTGTGCCTCTGTCGATTATCTTGCCGTTGTCCATTACTAAAATCTCATCCGCATCCTTGATTGTTGAAATCCTTTGGGATATAATCAAAATGGATGCATCATCCTTAAGGTTGGAAAGATTGTCCTTGACCTTTGATTCTGTGTTCATGTCAAGTGCTGAAAAGCAGTCGTCGAACAGGTAAAAGGAATGCTTTCCGATGATTGCCCTTGCAATTGACAGCCTTTGCTTTTGCCCGCCTGAAAAGTTTGATGCTCCCTGTGTGACCTCGTCATCAAGGCTTTCTATAAAGTCGACCTGGGAGCTGTCCAGTGCATTTCGAATTTCATCATCCGTTGCATCGTTTTTTCCAACCAGCATGTTTGATTTGACTGTTCCCTGAAAGAGAATTGCCTTTTGTGGTGTAAAACTGATCAAATCCCTCAACGCTTTCAGTTTGTAGTTTTTGATGTTTTTGTCATTCAAAAGGATTTCGCCGGAGGTTGGGTCTTGAAGCCTTGGAATCAGATTGAGGATTGTTGACTTTCCGCTTCCTGTCCCTCCTATTATTGCAGTTGTTTTTCCGGGTGTCAATGTGAAGTTGATGTCTTTAAGGGTTTCCTTTTCACTGCCGGGATATTGGTAGCACACGTCTTTGAATTCCAAAGTAGGGGAATCAGTGATGCTTTCTATTTCACCGTCGGTGATTGTGATTTCAGTGTTGAGCACTTCAGCAACACGCCTTCCTGAAACCAGTATTCTTGGAAGTATGATTATGAACCCTCCCATCAGAATGAATGAAGTAACAATCTGGGTTGAGTATTGGATGAAAGCTATTATGTCTCCGGTCAGTATTGTGGAGTTCAGCGCATCGTATGCGCCGAAGTACAGGATGCACACAATCATCAGATTCAAAACAAGAGTCATCAGCGGGATTATGAGGAAAATGTTTCTGAATACGTAAAGGTTGACGTCCTGAAACTCCTTGTTTATTACGTTGAATTTATTTTTTTCCGTATCCTGCCTTACAAATGCTTTTATTACGGGAATTCCAATCAAAGTCTCTCTGGCAGACCTGTTCATCTTATCTAAAATCTCCTGAGTAATCTTAAAGTACGGCAGTGTCCTGACAAGTATGACTATCAGGATGCCTGCAACGATAATGAATGTAACCAGAATAATCCATGAAAGGTCAGTTCCAAGCTCAAAGGCTCTGATGATGCTTCCAACGCCTAGGATTGGTGCAAAGAGCATTGTTGTAAAAATCAGCCCTATGATGCTTTGAATCTGGTTGATGTCGTTTGTTGTACGTGTAATGAGGGATGACCTTGAAATTTCATTCAGTTCATGGTTTGAAAACTTAAGGACTTTCCTGTAAACGATTTTCCTCAGGTCCTTTGCATATCCTGAGGACACTCTGCTTGAAAAATAGGATAGGAAAAGCGTGGCTATTACTGATATCACCACCATCATTATCATCTTGATTCCGGTGTTTGTTATGAAATCAATGTCTGTATTTTGAATACCGATATTTACTATGTCTGCTGTGTATGAAGGCAGTGTCAGGTTTGTGTATGCCTGAACAATCAATAACACGATTATCAGTACCATTTGTGGTATTTTGCTTTTAAGCGGTTTTATTAACTTTTTCATCGAATCCTCTTGTAATTTCTTATAATAGATTTGATTTTGATGATATATGAAATTAAGTATAAGGCCGGCCAAATGCCTGACCTTACACGCCAATATTAATTTCTCAAAAATTAATACAGTTTTTCTACATGATTCATGTAAAGATTGGGATTAATCTCTACACTGTTAGTATGTGCCTGGTTTAATATATCTTTTTTGTTGGTTTAAAGAACAATAGTTTGATGTAAGGTCAATTTAACACTTCTGGACAATTTTACAGGTAAACTTAAAAGTTAATTGTAACTCATATTTTGTTAGAGCAATGTAAAAATAACTCATAGGGGACTGTCCACTAATTAGTATTTTGTTTTAATATCGATGTACATGGGAAATGC
>NZ_CAMVPN010000107.1 GCF_947169325.1 uncultured Methanobrevibacter sp.
ATTACAATATTGTTCAAACCCAATATTTGGGAATAATCAATTTTTTGCGAAATCTTGTTTAAAATGGCGATATTTGAGGCCATATCTTCATCTTCCATTACATTTATGCACTCGCCAGAATATTTAATTGAAATTAGAATATATTCTCCGGTATCCCTAATAATCAGATCAATTAAATCTATCTTCTCGTTAATGCTGATGATATGGACAATCATATCTTCAATCGCCATACTTACAAGAACAGATAATCTGTCTTCATTAAATGATTTCTGGATGTTTTCAGATAATTTGATTGCATCCTCTACATTTCCATCAAGGGTGAATTCAAATACTGAGGAGTCTTCATGTTCTTTAATCAGGAAAAATCCTGAATATGCACCGTTGCTTTTACGGGCTATGATTTTGGAATATATGAAAATAAACAATAAGGTTGCAAATTCAGATACAACAAGAGAAGCCCAAAATCCTTCCGCTCCCCACAGATAAGTAAAGAGGTATGCAAACAGTACAGGGAAAATCAATCCCTGAATGAGAGTAACTATGTTTGCCAATTTATTGTATTGAACAGACTCTGCATAAAACATGTACAGGCTATTGACTGCAAATGCAATGAAACTAATGGAAAATATTCTTATCACGTTCATTATTGTAGGAATATCGGCAGGATTGTTTACATTAAATATGAATAATACTATTTGAGGGAACAAGATGAATAATGCTGAAAAGAATGCTCCAAATCCGATTACAATTTTAAGGGATCTCCGGGTTACATAATCAACACCGGTGTAATCCTCCTCCTTATAATAGACGGCAGAAATTGGTAAAATTGATTGAACAGTACCTAAAATAAAAATGTCCACTAAAAACATGGTGTTATAACACATATTAAATGCGGATAAACCTAAATCTCCTAAAATTCCAACAATTAAAGCATTTAAAAATACCAATCTGATTGTAATATATAATGGAACTGAAGAGCCTGAAAACCCGGCTTTGCAGATATCTGCTAAATAACCAATTAGCTCGGATGATTTAACTTTAATGAATTTTAAAGTCCTGTTTGATTTGAAGAAGTATAATGTAATGTAAATTGCTGAGACAACATGTCCGACAGTTGTTGCCATTGCCGCACCGGAAATGCCCAGATTCAAAAATTTCATCAAAACAACATCCAGAATGATATTGACCACATTACAAAGTAAAAATGCCCTAAATTGCATATTAATAAAGCCATCAGTTTTGATAAAATATGCTAAACATACCATATAACATTCAAATACAATTCCAAGGGCATAATAGTAAAAGTATTGTGTTACCAACGGTTTTAATTGAGTGGAATGACATAATAGCTGAACATAGGGTCCTTGAAATATTATTGTTGAGAGGGTTATGATTAACCCGACAATTATAATTCCAATAATCGAAATCGTGAAATATGCATTTCCTTTTTTCTCATTAAATTCTGCTTTTGCCATAGTGCATAAGATGCTGCCTCCCAAACCGATTAGCCAGTAGATAACATTAATAAAGGTAACAAATGGCTCAATACTTTGCACGATGGATAAATACATTGACCCCATGAACATGCTGATGAAGAATGCATCCACGAGGACGGCAAAATTGCCTGCTATTGAAACCATTAATGTTGGGAAAAACAATTCCCTGAACTTCCTGTTCAACAAGTCAAAATTTCGTTCGTATGTCATACTATCCAGATTTATATTCTTGATGCGATAATCATTCTATTTAATTTATGCAGTGGCATTTCTATTTTAAAATCCAATACTTTAACAAGCGCTTCTGCACCTAATCTAGAATTAGGCATATATTCATAGGTTGTTTTTGGAATAAAAATCAATCCGCCAAATTTGACCTTATCCAATATATTTAAGAATAATCGTGCAATTTCATCATCTTTTTTATCGACAAGGCTTCTGTTCAGGTTTATTACCACGCAGTTAAATTTTCCTTTAACATCGTCCAAGTTTTCTGTTGTGATTTGGGATAAATCTAAATCATCATATATGTTTTCAGTGACTAAAAGACATGTTCCATAAGGTTTGATGTCATTTATCAATGAAACAGTATCATTTTTAATTTTTTCTTCATCAATATCTACATTTTCATGCAATTCCTCACTTAAAACCAGTCGGAAGGCTCGTTTTTCAACATCCCTTAAAAAGTCAACATCTTTTTGAACTTGAAGCGGGTCTTCATGAACCAAATAAACAGTTCCTCCTACGGTTTCCAAATCCTGGGTTTTGTGGAATGTTTGAGGTTTTTTAATCGAAACGTCTGTTTTATAGAAACTTTTTAAATTAATTCCTAAAGAATTCATAGGGGATGATTTGGCAATTAGGTCTTTTGGTACAATGAAATTTTTTACAACTCCTTGGGCAAATGGATGATAGCCTTTCAAACGTTCCAGATTAAATTTTTCGGGATTTAGATAGCAATCAAGTGAACTGTCGGTTTCATGCTGGCCTGAAATCATATCCAGGAATTCTGCATCCATACTGCCCCCATGGGGGCGGCAATTCACTTCAATCAAGACGGGCCCTTTTTCATCAACCATATATTCGCCATGGACTGGCCCATATTTTATTCCTAAGGCATCAGCAACATCAAATGCATACTCAACAAGTTCCGCCTCACCGATTCCCAATTCATTAACAGTTATATCATAATCATATATATTTCCGCCTTCGGAGGTTTTAATCTTATTGTATTTCCAAACTAGGGTTACTCGATGAATTCCATTGCATGAAACAGTATCAACAACATATTCCTGCCCGTTGATGCGTTCCTGAATGACGAGTTCTGTCAATTCATTTCCATAAACGCCTGTTAAATTGAATACCTCTTTTACCGCATCAATCATTTCCTGTCTGTCTGAGCACAGCCTCACACCTACAGATGCTGCACTGTATACGGGTTTTACTACAACTTCCTTTAAGTTTTCTTTATCATAATATTCAATAGCTTCATCCAAGGATCTGACAACCTGCCCCTTGATTGAACGCAGATTGTTTTTGACCAATCTGTTTTGCATTTCATTTTTTAAAGTTATTGCATCAATATTTTCTATGGGATTGCATAACAGATTCAAGTCATTCGCCAATTTTGTGGCTAGTATCACCCCATCCTCGGTACCTGGGACAATGACTGCCGGATCAAATTCTCTAACCATCTCAAGCGTTTCTTCATAGGAGTCTTTCTCATATATCAAATCAAATTCATTTTCTATCAATTCATATTCCCTTTTCACTTCTTCCTGATAAATCAATGCATCTTCGGAATCTCCAAAAGGCTTCATTTCTAAAACGATTGGATTGCAATTTCTATCAATAATGTCTTGAACGTAATTTTTGCCTGTAGACATGCACTGAACAATAATAATATTTCTCATGAAAAACACCTATCAAGTATATTATCATATATTTTATTATTTGATATATTTATAATTTAATTTGTTTTTTAATTGAAAAAATTCATAATATTCTGTTAAATGCAATGTTAAAAAAAGAATTCAGGTTATTGTGTGAATCGTAAGTATATGAATCCCCAAGGCTTGACTTGGATGAAATATTAAAAATTAATTAATTTTTTTTATTTTTCTTTTTTTGTGATTACGGTGAAAAATCGATAAGCATGCGAACTATATCATACGTTTTATACGAATTGTTCGTGTTATTTTTGGGTTTCTTTATATAAATTAAAGTGTTTTTAGCGATGAAAAATCAATAAGTATCGGAACTTTTTTATGTGTTTCATGTAAATTTCTAGATTCTTGAAAACATAAGAAACATAAGAAACATAAATTTTTTTTATGTTTTTTATGAAAATTTTTAAATACTTTTGAAAACATAAGAAACATAAGAAACATAAATTTTTTTTATGTTTTTTATGAAATGTCTTACTGGAGTTTATAGTCATGAAACATAATCCTTTCAGAAAACGAACTGGAATCTTGCCATCCTATTTCACCGGCCGTGAAAACGAATTAAATGAACTTAAAAAAATATATAACTCAACTAAAATGGGAGTTCCAGGCCATTTAATATTATATGGACCAAAAGGTATTGGAAAAACATCTTTATTATTAAAATTTCAAGAGGAAATAACTAACATTGATGATGTATATTCAGTTAGAATTCCCTTAATGGAAGGAAATTTTGAAGATATTTACTCATTAATAATAGAAAAATGTTCTGAGACGTTAAATATTAATGTTAGTCATTTTTGGGAGAAAATAAGTTCATTAGGCATTAATATTCCATTTATCGGAAGCTTATCAGTATCACGTGAAATTCCTAAAACCAGTCCTGCTGTCGCATTTGAAAAAATTTTAAACGTGATTTATGATGAGCTGGACTCTGACAATCCGGTTTTAATTCTACTGTTTGATGATCTTCAAAGGATTATGGGTAATGATGAAACAATGAAAATATTAAGCATATTGCAAAATGCTCTAGTAGAATTAAATCTAAAAGGAAAAAACATAATGTTTGTAGCTACAGGTTCAGAAGACATTTTCAATAAAATACAAGACAAACTTGACTCCGCAGTAAGGATATTTGAACCTTATTTGATTGGACCATTATCTTATGGGGAAGTATGTGATGCAATTAACATTCCTATTGAAGAACAAAATGTGGCCTTTGAAGAGGATGTATTAAAGGCAATATATGAATTATCTAATGGAATTCCGTATTATATGCAAATCCTTGCTTACAGTTGTTTTGAAGAAACTAATGAAGATAATGAAGTAACTATGGTCGAGTTTAAAAAGGCCTCTGTGTATTCCTTAAACATTTTAGCTCA
This sequence comes from uncultured Methanobrevibacter sp., assembly GCF_947169325.1. GTDB lineage: Archaea > Methanobacteriota > Methanobacteria > Methanobacteriales > Methanobacteriaceae > Methanocatella. The sequence goes on from NZ_CAMVPN010000107.1 coordinate 4,825, forward strand.
ACGTGAATTTAAATCATTGTTCAGCAAATCTACTACAGAGGAGCGAAAAATACTATGCTTAATGGCTGAAAGTGATGAAACAATTTTATCTTATTCCTATATCAAGGAAAATGCTAATCTGAATTCAGAACCTTCAGCATTATTAAAAAGTTTAATCAATAAAAACATGATAATTAAACCATCAAGAGGTAAATACAAATTAAAAAACAATCTTTTCAAATTATACTTAAAAAATCTACGGATAAATCAAGATACTGGTTTAATTAACTATTAATAACTTATACATTTGGTGAAATAAATTTCATGTTAGAGTTTTAGTGGGCCGAATCGATAAGTATCGGAACTTTTTTATTAGTTTTATACGAAATGTTCGTATTTATTTCAGATAATCTGGCTTAAATTATTGTTAAATTTTGGACATTAATGTTAAAAAATATTTTATGTTTCCAATTAGATAATATTGATAAAATCAGTTACTGCTTTTTTAGATTTGATTCAATGCAACATTTTAGATTCTGGTTTTTAATGATTGTCATCAACTATTTATATGATTTATTTAAATAATATGTTAACATGGATGACAAGGGGAAGTATTTCATTGTTCTAATTATATTATTTGCCAATTTATTGATTGGCATCTATTATAATTTCTATTTAAGAGATATTTTCTTTGTTTCTCTATTAATACTCGTTATATTTTTTAGATTTGTAGATGTTGGGCACGATAAACTTCTTTTGTTTTTATCTGCTGCTTTGTTTGGAGGCTGTCTTTTAAATATTTATGAAGGACTGGTAAATTCCAATCCATTTTTATTGACATGTTCTCTTGCTGTTATTCTGTTATTAATATTTCCTTTTGAATGGGCGTTGACTAGATTGACTAGTTTTTGTTTGGAAAATAATTACTTGAAAGCATCTTTAAAACTTGTTGATTATCGCATATTCCTTTTCGGTAAAAGCCCAGAAATCTTATCTGCTAAAGGTGCTATTTTAAGTTTATTAAATCAGTTTGAAGAATCATTGATTTACTTGAATGAATCTGAGGAATTAGGAAATACGGATCCGTTTCTTTATAATTCTTTAGGTTGTTCATGGGTTAACCTGGAAGAGTACGAAAAAGCATATCATTACTTTAAATTAGCTGTTGATGGCAACCCCAATAACATTGACTATTTAATAAACATTTCGTACACTTTGGTTGATTTAGATGATTATGATGGGGCGTTATACTACTTCAAAAAAGCATCTGAGATAAACGAACATGATTGGAGATTAAAAGAATTAAAATCCCTAATAGAAAAGAACAAAGTAAACAAAAATTAGTTAAATTTCATATATTTCTATACGGATAAATTCCTTTCTCATTAAATTCTAATTCTAACCATCTCTTGAGGATTGGCTCAGAAATCTCATATAATCCATTATTTAGTATTATGAGGCCTTGATTTTGAAGGTTATTTAAATAATTGCTTAATGACCCTGTTGATATTCCAAATTCATTTGCTATGTCTATTCTACGTAAGGGCTTTTCAAGCAGAATGATGATTATTGTCTGTTCTCTAAATGATAATCTTGTCCATATGTTTATTAAATGAGAACTTATGGCCTGAATTTTTTTATCAAATTGCATTTTTATGGCAT
>NZ_CAMVPN010000108.1 GCF_947169325.1 uncultured Methanobrevibacter sp.
TTTCTTGTGCTTTTTCAGCTGCTTTTCTGTATCCCATAGCTATGATTGTTGGGTGGATGTCTGAGTCTAATAATCCTTCGGATTTTTTCAATAATTCCCCAGCAATGATAACTGCAGTAGTAGTTCCATCTCCGACTTCGTCTTCTTGGGTTTTTGCTACTTCAACCAGCATTTTTGCTGCAGGATGTTCAATATCCATTTCTTTTAAGATTGTTACACCGTCGTTGGTTACGACAATGTCTCCGAGTCCGTCAACTAACATTTTGTCCATTCCTTTTGGACCTAAAGTAGTTCTTACAGTTTCAGCCAATACTTTACCGGCTAAAATATTATTTCTTTGAGCATCTCTGCCGACAGACCTGTTAGTACCTTCAGGTAAGATAAAAATTGGTTGTCCTTGTGCCATTAATAATCACCTTTTCTTTAATTTTTAAATAATTAGATCAGTTTAGTAGTCAACATGAGAAAATAAGTTATAGTGTTGAGTAAACCTTTCTACATAATACATGAGTTTAAGGTTATATAAATACTTAACGGTATAAAGTAAATTAAAGTAAGAAAAAGATTGATAGGAAAAATCCGACCGAAACAAGTGGTCGAAATATCAACAGAACAGTTAATAATTTTAGCATTTGTTGACATTACCATTAGAAATTTCAATGCTAACTCACATTAACAGCAAGGTACTGCAGAATAAACGTCAAAGAAGTGATGGCATATAGATGCATCGGCACAAAAATTAAAAATATGAGATACTTAGTATCTCAAAGACTCAGAGCCAACCCCATCAAAGGAATTATATGTAGGTAAAATTACCTACGTTGTTGTTTTTTCTCTAATCTGAAAGGAGGAGTCCTTTCAACAGTCTCATAAGCTTCTTGTTCTTCCTGAAGCTCATTAAAGAAAGCGTTAATTTCTTCTAACCTTTTAATCTTATCGTTTTTCCTATTTAATTCATTTTGAAGATTGAGATATTCTTCGCGAGGGATAGTTTGCTGCCTTAAGTATTTAAGTTCATTTTCCTTGGAATTGAATTCAGATTGGAGACTGAGGAATTCTTCACGAGGAACAGTTTTTTCCTTTAAATACTCCAGTTCGTTATTTTTGGCAGCGATTTCACTTTCCAATTTGGTTTGAAGAGTTACAAGTTCCTCACGAGGAACAGTCTGCTCTTTCAAATATTCGATTTGAGTATTTTTTGATGCGAGCTCATTTTCCAATCTGTTTTGAAGATTGATATATTCGTCTTTAGGGATGCTGTGTTCCTTAAGGGTATTAATCTGATTGTCCAAATTGGTCATTTCAGATTCAAATTGAGACTGAAGGTCAAAGTAGTCTTCTTTAGGGATAGTTTCTTGTTTTAAACTACTTATCTCATCGTTCATCTCATTGATTTTGGATTCGAATTGATTTTGAAGGTCAATATATTCAACTTTAGGAATAGTCTGTTCTTTTAAAATGTTAAGCTGATTATCTCTTTTGGATATTTCACTATCTTTTAAAACTAGTTCGTTATTTTTGAGCTCAAGCTGCTTTTCAAGTTCCATAATCTGGGTTTTTGACTCTACATTATTCTCCAGTTTGATGACTTTAATCTTATAATCATCGATGGTTCTTGAAAGTGAGTTAATTTGAGCATCCTTTTCAGCGGCACTTTTATAGGACTCGTTCAATCTTTCATTGACGTCAGCCAATTCCTTTTTCTTGTATTCCCTTAACTGTTCAGCGAAATATTCCTTGATTTCGTCAAGGGAATTGTTGACATAATCCAGCTCATAGATCCTGTCTTCCTGATTTTTGATTAAACTGTCCTTTTCTTCAAGCTGTTTTTTCAAAAGGTTTATTTCATCTTCTGCTTTGAATTTTATAACAGAAACTTCTTTTTCTTTTTCTACAATGTCTTTTTCGAGTTGTCTAATTCGTTGTGGAGTATTATCATTTGCTTTCTCCACTTCAAGTTCAGTTAAGTCTAATTTTAACTTATTAAGCTCTAATAGGCAAGACCGAATTAAAGATTGTAGAGTATCTTTTTCAGCATCAATTCCTATTTCCATTCTATCCCTTAGTTTAAATTTTATCCCTATATCGAATTCAAATTATTGAAATTATATGAATTTCAAAACTTCGATATATTGTACAATATAATTCCTTGCTATTAAATATTTCTTTTATACTATTTAAATTAAACCCTTAAATTGACTAAAAATAGAAAATAAAAACAATAAGAAAAAAGATAGAAAAAACAAAAAATATTAAAAAAAATAAGAAAAATAAATGGATAAAATTAGAGTATTTTATCATTTATCAATTCAGCATTCAATATTGAAGCTCCAGCAGCCCCACGAATAGTATTATGTCCAACAAGAACATATTTGAAACTGTTATCAAATGCTTGGTCTTCTCTTAATCTGCCAACAGTAACAGCCATACCGTTACCTGCATTTCTGTCCATCCTAGGTTGAGGGCGGTCATTTTCCTCTTTGACAATGACTGGATTTTCAGGAGCGGAATATAAATTTAGTTCTTGTGGCAATCCTTTGAAATTTGCCATACTATCTTTAACATCTGCAATGTCAAATCCATCATTCAACTCGACGAATACCGCTTCGGTATGACCATCGATAACAGGCACCCTATGACATGATGCACTCAATTTGAAATCGGCATTGACTACATCGCTACCATCGAATGTACCTAACAGATAGAGTGATTCACTTTCCATTTTTTCCTCTTCCCCACCGATGTAAGGAACGAGATTATCAATAATGGCCATTGATGGCACTCCGTTATAGCCTGCACCGGACACTGCCTGCATGGTTGAGACTCTAACTGACTTGACATCAAAATTATCAACTATAGGTTTTAATGTTAATGCCAACGCGATAGTGGAACAGTTAGGATTGGTTACAATGAATCCATCCCAGTCATTTTCCTTTTGCTGGGCATCAATCATGTCTAAGCATTTGGGATTGACTTCAGGAATCACCAATGGAATGTTTTTCTTCATCCTGTGTGCACTGGCATTACTTGCAACAACATAATCTTTTGCAAATTCTTTTTCAACTTTAAGTGCAAAATCAGCAGGAAGGGATGAAAATACTATATCAACATCATTGTCCATTGCATCAGGGTTAGTTTCAACAACCTTGATGTCCCTAACGGATTCCGGCATCTCTTCATTCATATACCAGGTTGTCGCATCCTCATATCTTTTGCCTGCGGATCTTGAAGACGCCGCCAAAGCTGTAATCTCAAAATCAGGATGGTTTTCAAGCAATTGGATAAATCTTTGACCTACCATCCCGGTTGCACCGAGTATTCCAACATTTACCATATAACTCACCTATTCTAATCCTAAAACATCATTCATGCTGCTTACAACACCTTTTTCAGCAGAAGGAATGTATCTGATAGCCCTTATGACACCTGCAATAAATACCTCTCTGGTATGTGCCTGGTGTTTGACCTCCAATCTTTCACCATCACCGACAAACATTACGGTATGGTCTCCAACAATGTCTCCTCCACGAATTGCGTGAACGCCTATTTCTTCGGCGGTTCTTTTGCCGACCAAACCTTGTCTTCCGTAAACTCCGACTTCTTCAGGGTCACGGTCAAGCTCTTTTGCAATCACTTCAAAGGCAGTCATTGCGGTTCCGGACGGAGCGTCCTTTTTCTGGTTGTGATGCGCTTCTATAATTTCAATATCATAATCATATAATAGAGGAGCCAATTTCTTAAGGGTATTGAAAAATACGTTGACTCCAATAGCCATGTTTGATGAAATCACAGCAGGAACGTTATTGTCTTCAACATTCTTGATGTTTGAAGCCATCTGCTCTTCAGTAAATCCTGTAGTTCCCACGACTATTCCCACACCACATGAAGTGGCTATTTTAATTGTTTCAACTGCTGCAGGAGCAATGGTAAAGTCAACCAATACATCAGCACCGGAGGATTTTAGAGCTTCCTCCAAATCCTGAGATCCGACAATTTTTACTCCAAGCTCATCGATTCCTGCCTGAAGACCTGCATCTTTTCCTGCAAGAGGAGTGTTTGGCATTTCAATAGCCGCAACCACTTCCATGTCATCTTGCTGTGTAATTTTTCTAATAATTCCGGAGCCCATTCTACCTGCTGCTCCAGTTACTGCTACTTTAATCATAATAATACCAACTTAAATTAAATCAGAATCTTTTAATGCTTTTTTAAGAATTTCCAAGTTTTCTTCTTTCATTTCGCATAACGGTTGTCTGAGAGGGCCTGACGGAAGTCCCATTAAATTCATTGCTGTTTTTACAGGAACAGGATTACTTTCAATGAATAAAGCCCTTATGATATCGAGCATTTCATAGTGAAGTTCAAATGCTCTTGTGTAATCGTCATTCAAAATACTGTTGACCATCAATGCCATCCTTCTGCCGTCGATGTTTGCGGATGCACTGATTACACCTGTTGCACCCACTGCCATGAGAGGCAATGTTAGGGAATCTTCACCGGAGAGTATGTTGAAGTCGTCTTCAAGACCTTCACGGGAAAGAGCCTGGTAGATGTCTGATACTTTATCGACACTTCCACTGGCTTCCTTGATAGCTTCAATACCGTCAACTTTTGCAAGCTCAACTGCGGTTTCAACAGCAATGTCAGAACCTGTACGGGACGGAACATTGTATGCGATAAGAGGAATGTCACATTTTCCGGCGATTGTGCTGTAGTGGTCAACCAATGCATGCTGTTGAGGCTTGTTGTAGTAAGGAGTAATCAGCAATGCTGCATCTGCACCTACATCAGCAGAGAATGAGGTCAATGATAATGCCTCGGAAGTTGCGTTACTTCCTGTTCCGGCAATAGTCTGGACTCTTCCGTCGACTTCATCAACCAGAATTTCAATTACCCTTTGATGTTCTTCGTGAGTTATTGTAGCGGATTCGCCTGTAGTTCCTGCACCGACCAAACCGTCCACACCCTGGTCTATCAAATAATTAATGTTTGACCTGAAACCTTCTTCGTCAATTTCTTTATCTTTATTGAATGGAGTCACCATTGCAACATAAGTACCTTCAAATCTCATTCTAAAACCTCGTTAACTAATTGACATGCTCTTTTACCATCTTCCCAATCGACAAACAGTACAACAGCTGTTTGGGATGATGTGATTTCCACAATATTAATGTTATTTTTCCTTAACGGTTCTGTAATTCCTGAAATGATTCCAGGAGTTTCTATGATATCCGGACTGACCAAAGTAATCATTGCTGTGTCCCTGCCTAATGAGAGAGAACTTAAAACTTCGGTTTCAACCACAAGATTGTGTAAAATGTGATATGCCTGTTCAGCATCTTTTTTGCTGACAAATGTTGTGATTGAATTCTGACCGGCAGATATTCCGAAAATGTTAATGTCATTTTTAGCAAGACATCCTGTCAGGTCAGCTAAAAGCCCTACTTTTTTAAGCATAGCTTCTCCGACAAGAACAATAAGTGAAATAGGATCCTTGTAAAGGGATACGGATTTTAAGATATCCCCTTCAAAGGGCCCTGTGATACGGGTTCCCTTTGAATTTAAATCACCGTTGGCGAAATTAATAATTTTTGCGCTTATTAGCGGGTCTTTATATTTTAATGCATGTGGGTGCAAGACCTGAGCACCGTGAGTAGCTAAATCTCTCATTTCCTCAACTGTTATCTCTTCAAGCAATTCAGCTTCCTCTATTTTGTTAGGGTCAGTTGACATTACTCCATCAACGTCTGTAACGATGATGACCTCATTTGCATTCAAGCAATGTCCGATAAGGAATGCTGAAATGTCACTTCCACCTCTTCCCAAAGTGGTGATTTCTCCGCTAGGTCCTTTTCCTAAAAATCCGCAAACGACAGGGATGATTCCCTGATTGATAAGATTTTCAATGCCGTTGATCTTCTTGTTTGTTGTGTTAAAGTCAATTTTAGCTTCAAGAGAATTTGCATCAGTTATAATCGGCCATAATTCATTATAAGGGTCAATGAATTCAGATTTAACACCTAAAGATTCAATAGCTGCTGAGAATAATCTAGCACTAGTCAATTCACCCATAGCCATAATCTCTGCCTTCTGCTTGTCAGTTAAACCATCCCCAATTGCATCATTGGATAAACCAATTAACTCATCAGTAGTCTTGTTAACTGCAGAAACTACAACTACCAACTGATTGCCTTTCATATACTCATTTACCACGGACTGCGCCGCTTTTTTAATTCTGGAACCATCACCTACCGAGGTCCCTCCAAATTTCGCTACTATTAAATCCATAAATTCACCTATTTCAATTGAAAACTATAAAAAGTTTCTCCATATTTTTGAGCTTACAAAAATATTAATTTATATTTATATCCAATCATATTAATAAACCTTATATATAGAATTAGAATAAAGAAATTGAAAATAATAAAAATTTAAAATTAAAAAAAATATACAAAAA
>NZ_CAMVPN010000109.1 GCF_947169325.1 uncultured Methanobrevibacter sp.
CAAGACTTCAGACTTCACAAATGAATTTCAATCCCATTATAGGTCTGATTTTAATGGTAGACCGACCAAGACTTCAGACTTCACAAATGAATTTCAATCCCATTATAGGTCTGATTTTAATCTGTATGGCTGCAGCACAGAAGATAGCTGCATATATATTTCAATCCCATTATAGGTCTGATTTTAATAAATTCTAACCTGAAATTTAAATGTTTTTCAGGGAGATTTCAATCCCATTATAGGTCTGATTTTAATTGAAAATAATTCTTCATAATTCATATTTGTAACTATATTTCAATCCCATTATAGGTCTGATTTTAATCAGTAATCATCAATCCTTGAGCTTCCTTGACTGTAATTTCAATCCCATTATAGGTCTGATTTTAATTTGACTGATTCTTCATAAATTTGACAATTTCATTAATTTCAATCCCATTATAGGTCTGATTTTAATTCAGATTTTAATGCCGCACTAAACAATCTAATCAAATTTCAATCCCATTATAGGTCTGATTTTAATTTATAAATCACATTATTATTCTCATCTAAACCAATATTTCAATCCTATTATAGGTCTGATTTTAATAAAGAGTATAATGATTGTTGTGATAGTTTTGTTCCTAATTTCAATCCCATTATAGGTCTGATTTTAATTTTATTTTCATCATTAAATAAGTATTTCCGTACAATATTTCAATCCCATTATAGGTCTGATTTTAATTTGGACAAAACATATGTGTATTATATATGTAGATACATTTCAATCCCATTATAGGTCTGATTTTAATATACTCAACTGAAAAAGCAGGTATCATCGGTGTATCATTTCAATCCCATTATAGGTCTGATTTTAATGCTGCAGATTCAACAAATGATGAAAGTTATAAAGAAATTTCAATCCCATTATAGGTCTGATTTTAATGAATGCGAAGACCCGTGCCACCGGTGTAGTGAAATTTCAATCCCATTATAGGTCTGATTTTAATTAATCCTGGAGCATGTACGCATTGTATTAATGAGTAATTTCAATCCCATTATAGGTCTGATTTTAATAAATCCTTCAGCAACTAATTTACTCCTACTAAATTGATTTCAATCCCATTATAGGTCTGATTTTAATTCATCAATGGCCAGTGAAGTTGAATCTGCAATTGAATTTCAATCCCATTATAGGTCTGATTTTAATATATGCTTAAGGCTGAAGAATATTCTAATTGGTTTAATTTCAATCCCATTATAGGTCTGATTTTAATCTTTTGTCCTCGTTGCGAAAATGAAAATGAGTTATATTTCAATCCCATTATAGGTCTGATTTTAATAGTATTACTATCGTTCATCAAAATGTATCAGCAAAATTTCAATCCCATTATAGGTCTGATTTTAATTTGTTCAAACAGTTATTAATATTTTCGGAAGATTATTTCAATCCCATTATAGGTCTGATTTTAATTTGAATATAGTAAAGAGTTCTTTGACATTTATCAAGATTTCAATCCCATTATAGGTCTGATTTTAATGAAGAAGAGGAGGTGTTATGCTCTACCAAGATTAAATTTCAATCCCATTATAGGTCTGATTTTAATTGATCTATAAAAAAAAGTTAATGCTATGGGGAGATTTCAATCCCATTATAGGTCTGATTTTAATTGATTCACCGGCTCATGTGGTTTGTTATAATAGTCTATTTCAATCCCATTATAGGTCTGATTTTAATTCTTTTTCTAAACCAGTGATTCGGTTTATTATTAATATTTCAATCCCATTATAGGTCTGATTTTAATATGGCAAGCAATCAGCTTACCATTAAGAACAGTCATATTTCAATCCCATTATAGGTCTGATTTTAATCGTTCTTTGTTTCCTTTACCTAACACAATAAAACTAATTTCAATCCCATTATAGGTCTGATTTTAATATTTACAGTACATACTTTAATTGAAGATTATGAAGTATTTCAATCCCATTATAGGTCTGATTTTAATTAGAGATAATACTAATGCTTATTTCTGGGCTTTTACATTTCAATCCCATTATAGGTCTGATTTTAATACTGCTATACCGATTATTGAAGAGGGAGCATATAAAATTTCAATCCCATTATAGGTCTGATTTTAATCAGGCCCCGCTTTTTTTACTGGATGTTTGAGTCCATTTCAATCCCATTATAGGTCTGATTTTAATAGGGACAAGGATGATTATTGTAACTGCTATATATATTTCAATCCCATTATAGGTCTGATTTTAATAGGGCGAAAATTTCTTTAAATAACCCAATCTAAAGTTTAAATTTATTCTTTAAAACACTTAAATTTGTCGATGATGAAATATGTATTATATTTATATAGATAAACAAAAATAATAAATTTCTTAAAAAAAGCTAAATATAATTTAACGATATTAAAAACTAAAAATATGAAAAATTATTGTGATACTAATCTATTTAACCATTTTAATCAGAAATTTTAAGAATTAAATCTATTCTTACATATATGAAAAAAAATATTATATTATTAAAAAAGGACGAACGTGACTAATTGAAAATAACAAATTAAAAAATTAGACCAAATATTAATTTAAAATTATTAATCTAAAAAATTTCTTCGATAGGGGCTTTTTCAATGCCTAAAACTTCCCGATTTAATAATTCTACCATCCTCAATTTATAAATTATGACTGAATCCACTTCTTCATCAATAATTTCAATTAAACCATCATAAACTAATTCAAATTCACTTTCTGATAATTCTCCTTCAAAAACAGAATTCTGAATCCAAAACAGATACTGTCTTAAAAATGATTTAACTTTATTAACTCTATCAACATTGATATCATAAACTATTATAACATACATCCTACCACCAAATTACAAATGGATCATATTTTTTAACATTTAATATGTGCTTTTTGAGTTTATAAGCTTCCAATCTAATCAGCCTTTGATAAGAAACATTTTTCTTCAAATCTTTGTGCTTGATTGTCTTTTCCAAACGATTATTGTATTCTTTAATAAACTTGTTCCTGCCAGAGTCATTTAGGAGGCAACAATTCAATTCCTGATTGAAATCCTTTTCTGTAATCATTTTCTTGTTTACCAAATAAAATATCAAACGGTCAACAAATATCGGTTTGAAAATCTCGCTTAAATCAAGTGAAAGTGAAAATCTCCTCCCAGCAGGTTCATGAAGATATGATATAGTTGGATTCAATTGAGTATTATACAACTCTGTTAGAACAGTAGAATACATCATTGAATTTCCAAAACTGATTAATGCATTGACCATGTTTTTAGGAGGCTGCCTTGATCTTCCGTCCATCCTGAAGTTTTCCGGCAGTATTTCATCAAATTTAGTATAGTATTCCGCCCGAATTCTTCCTTCAATATTTAGAATTTCAGTAATCTTATTAGCATTATCTAAATCTTGTAGAGTGTTTTCAATGTTTGAATCAATCTTATAGTATTTTAAGACTTTTAAGATATTTTTAGCAGAACCTTCAACGAATAATTTAGCAAGTTCAAGTCGTTTATCAGATTTTAAATAAAAATTTGCTTGTCTAACTAACAAATCACCAGAAAGCAATGTTTCCCTCGGATAATAAGTTCCACTATAAAATCCATAATAATTAAAGAAATGTATTGGAATTCCATTTTTTGAAAGCAGATTCATCACCTGTGATGAAAAGGTGATCTGGCCATAAGCATATATCGAATAAACCTTATTAATAGGAATTGGTTTTTTGCCTTTGGCATTGTGGAAATAGATAGTATTCTCTTTTCTCTTTAAGATTCCTTCCGATAGAATATAATAGTTCTTTTTTGGCATTGTTCACCTCATGAAAAGCAAAATTCGAAATAAGCGCACTTTCTGCAAATTTTTGATTTTTTAGGTTTTGGCATTTTATTTTCGTTGATGTAATTGATATCATCGATTATTCTTAGCAATTCATTTTCTTTTTCTTTTGTAAGGATTACCTCTTCCTTCTTTCTGTTTTTAGGATAATCTAAAAATCCTTTAATGTTATTAATATCTTTTTCATTTTTCAAGTAATACATATAATACAATAATTGAAATTCATGTGACATTTCCATTTTTTGAGTCTTTTTTACTTCATGAATTTCAATAGAATCTCTTATTTTAATGAAATCTATACTGATTAAGTTATCAATTAAAAAGTCTTTCTCTCGTTTAAATGAATTTTCATGTAAAATTTTACCTAAATTAACATTTTCCGATTCGTGTTCGAGTTGAATGTTGTGAGAAAATAGCCAAAGTTTAGTTTTACATATAAAATAATAGTTTATTTGGGTTCCATTTATCATCCTTAAAACACCATCAAAAACAACAATCTTCTTCATATAATCCTTCTTCAAAATTATAACATAAATCAATTATATTAAAAGATGTGCCTCCATAAAAGAAATTTTTTCCAGAAAATTTTTTAAATAATTTATATGTAACATTTATCGTACATTCCAATATTTTATTTAACCCTTCGCTTGTGAATTTATCGTTATAGTTATGATTGTTGAAAATTTGTTTAATGAATTCTGTTGCTAAAACATATTCTCCATTATATGAAAAACAAAATGGTAATACAGAAATATTTTCAACAGATATATCTCGTGTACGAATTCTTAATTGACCTCCCTCCTCTTCAGAATAAACAGGAGATTTCCCAAAAATAATATCCTCTCGAATAATATCTTTAAAATGATTTTTTACTATAATATCCTCCTTAAAACAATTTTCATCATATACCTCATTAATCATGTTAATACTATTATTAAATGTATATTCAGGATTATTTTTTAAAATCTTTCGAGTATTGTTTATAATATTATATCTATTACTCTCAATAGAGTCTTCCTTAGTGAAATAAGGATAACAATAATCCCCAGTATCAAAAATATACATTGTATATTCATGATTATCATTTAATTTATTGCATTGAATGCAATCACAATCATTAGAATTGTTAAAAGTCATTTTTCTATGAAGCCTACCTCCTCTTTGAATAATCGCATCAAAAGGAGCTAATTCAGATATTAATGTATCAAATGACATATTTAAACTAATTTCGGCAACTTGAGTTGCAACAAATATAAATTTTTTATTAGAATCATATCCATATTCTTTTAAAAGTTTTATGTCTTCATCTGTAGCTTTTTCATAAAGAACATTTGAAAAAGATTTGATAAGTTTTTCTTTAATGGGCCTATCTTTTTTCATAAATCTTGCATTATATAATATAATCTGTTTATCAGGATATAAATCACAAATATCCTTATAAATTTTTTGAGAAATAGGAACAGTATTAACAATAATTCCTAAATTTTTATCAATATTATCAGATAATAACTTAATAAATTCATCTGAAAAAATATTTTCTTCATAAATTTTTGAATGAATATACTTAAATTTAAAAGGATTTTTTTCAATATTCTTCTGATCCAACCCTGAACTTTGAATTTTAATATAATCATTATCTGAAAATTTATTTTTAATATATTTGGGAATAGTTGCACTCATAATCAAGTGTGGGATTTTTAAGAATTGTAAAATTTCACACAAAATCTCAATAAGATTTAATGTATAAGAATCATAAAAATGCAATTCATCGATAACAATCAGACTATTTATAATATTCCCAAATGCTCTAGGAGCATATTTATATCCATTTACTAAAGATAGTAAAAAATGATCAATAGTTGAGATATTAAATGCTTTTGAATAAATAATATTTTTATATTTATCAAAATAAGGATTAGAAGAATCTTCAGCATTTTTTATAAGAAAATTGAGAATTTCTGAATGATAAATTCCTAACCATTTTTTTGGAATATCATATTCTTTTTCAAATTCAAAATACATATTATTTGAAGTTACTTGGGTTGGTAATAAAAAAATTACTCTATTAATTAATTCATTTTCAAATAAACATTTAGAAAAAAGTAAAGATGCCAAAGTTTTTCCTTCGCCACAAGGCGCTTCCATAATCACAGGTTTAATCAATTCATGAATTTCTTTATCTTGCTTAATTTTCAGAATTAAATTTTGAATTGGATTTAAATTAATTTCTTCATCAATATTTTGAATTTGATTAAATATAATATCTGGAGAGGGATTTTCTGATAATATCTCCGGAATAGTTATTTCTTTTGCATTGTCTTCGAAATCACTGCTTAAACCATCACACATAGTTAAATATGACAAGGAT
>NZ_CAMVPN010000110.1 GCF_947169325.1 uncultured Methanobrevibacter sp.
TTCAGAGCTAACTTTCATCAGAAAATTTCAAATCAACAAAGTTTTTGAAAGAGTCTCAGATTAAATATTGATAAACTATAATAAATAAAAAAACCAAAAATAATAACAGTATATTTTCATGGAGCATAATATGACAATATTAGTTATCAATAATAAAGGACAATACAATCATAGAATTCAGAGAAGTTTGCAATATCTCAAGATTCCATCCAAACTGGTTTCAAATACCTTAAGCGTTGAAGAAATTGAAGCTGAAAATCCAATCGGATTGATTTTGGGAGGAGGGCCTTCACTTGAAGGTGCCGGAAACAGCGAAGAGTACATAAAGCACTTTGACATTCCGATTTTGGGAATTTGCCTCGGACACCAACTAATTGCAAAGGCCTATGGTGGAGAGGTTCAGACTTCAGAGACTGAAAGTTATGCTCAAGTGAAAATAAACATCAACAATGATGAAAACTTATTTGAAGGATTGGCCCCCGAAATGGATGTTTGGTCTTCCCATAAGGATGAAGTCACACAAATCCCAGAAAATTTCGATATCCTGGCCAGTTCCAGTTTATGTGATGTTGAATCCTTCAAGCACAAGAATAAGGAAGTGTATGGAATCCAGTTCCATCCTGAAGTGCATCACACTCCAAAAGGAGAAATCATTTTTAAAAACTTTTATAAAATTTGCCAAAAATAGGTGTAATGATGATTGATAATGCAGAAGACTTAGCAACTAAAGCACAAGACAATAAAGCCGGCTTAAAAAGAAAATACGTTAACATACAAATTGGTGATGAAGAATACGGATTTAGAATTTCTGGAATCGGAGCAAAATCTGTAAAACTCGAAAAATTTGTAAAATATGACGATATCATTGAAGCCATTGAATCCGGAAACGACAACGGTCTTGAAGCTATGATTAAACAAATCATTGAAGATTACGAAGAAGAGGATGAGGAATAATATGTTAAGCCCAAAAGAATTTATAGATGACGCTGTTCAAAAAATCAAAGATCAAATCGGTGATGAGAAAGCAATCATCGCATTATCAGGTGGAGTGGACAGTTCAGTATGTTCTGTTCTTGCTCAAAAAGCCATCGGTGATAATTTGACTGCAATCTTTGTGGACCATGGTCTTTTAAGAGAAGGCGAAGTCGAACAGGTGACAAATACCTTTAAAGACAGACTGAACTTCAAGTTTGTAGACGCTTCCGACGAGTTCATGGATCAGCTTGCAGGAGTCGAAGACCCTGAAGAAAAAAGGAAAATTATCGGAAGAGTGTTCATTGAAGTGTTTGAAAGAGAAGCAATCGAATCCGGAGCAAAATACCTTGTTCAAGGAACAATAGCACCGGACTGGATTGAAACCGAAGGGGAAATCAAATCCCACCACAACATTGCACTTCCAAGCGGAATGGAACTGGAACTATGTGAGCCAATCAGAGACCTGTATAAAGACGAAGTAAGAGAAATCGGTGATGAACTCGACCTTCCTAAAACTACAGTCTACAGACAACCTTTCCCAGGACCTGGCCTTGGCGTACGTGTCGTTGGAGTTCTTACAAGAGAAAACGTTGAAATCTGCAGAAAAGCAAACAAGATTGTCTGCGATGAAGTTGAAGCAAGAGGCCTTAACGAAGAAGTATGGCAATACTTCGCAGTATTAACCGATACAAAAGTTACTGGTGTTAAAGGAGACCAAAGGGACTTCGGATACTTGGTAGTAGTAAGAATCGTGAACTCCGTTGATGCAATGACCGCATCAGTAGCGGAACTTCCTTGGGAACTGATTCAAACCATTTCACACAGAATCACTTCCGAAGTCAGTGAAGTAACTCACGTTGCACTCTCCATTAGTGACAAACCACCAGCAACCATCGAATTCTGTTAAAAATACTATATTTTAGTATTTTTACTTTTTTACTTTTTTTGAAAATCATGAAAACAACTAAAAACGCTTACCTTGCAAAACTGACAGAACAGATCCAGATGAAATCTGTCAATGTCGGCAAAAACCTTGAAGGAACAACCCCTCCATCAGTTTTCATTGGAAGATGGTCGTATCCTAAAGTCTATGCAGGACCAATGATGAGCCAACAGATGGGAGATACATACATCATGGACTCCCCAGAAGACTGGATTGGACAGAACAAAACACAGGATGAAATCATAAACTACAGAATGAGCCTCGTAAGGGGAAAACAGCTGATAAAGATTGATGATTTAGAAAATCCTTTCGTTGAAAAGCTTCAGGACATTTCCCTTGCATCAAAATCAATAGACAGTGAGGCGACATTCGGCCGCAGACCAACAGGATCAATGCTTAGCGAAGACAGCATGCCCCACGGACCGAGTGCAGTAATTGAAAAATTTGACATTGACGCCGTCAAATGGGACAGGCAATTGGAAAAGACATTTTATGACACTGACCTGAAAGCGGTAGAAGCAGTGGTAAACCTTCACAATAAGGAAGTTCCATTCTCAGCAATGCAAAAAGCATTTTCAGTAGGTGCAATCGGAACCAAAAACAAAAGGAAACTCGTTCCTACACGCTGGTCAATTACCGCATGCGACACCACATTAGCGGATGAATTTTTAAAGGAAGTAAGGAAATTTGAAAGGCTTGACACTTACAGAGTATTTGAATTTGGAGCCCTAAATAATTATTATATAATCATATTAACACCAACAGAATGGCAATATGAATGGTATGAGGCATTCATCAAACTGATGAGAAACGAAGAGTTGATATTTTCAGATTATGAGACTAACGGCGGCAAGAAGGAATACTCCAGAGTTGGAGGATGTTACTATACTGCTAAAATGGTGGTCTTAGATTATCTTATGAAAATCAAAAAACAATCCGGACTGATTATTTTAAGAGAAGCATATGACGGATATGTACCATTAGGAGTATTTAACGTAAGGGAAAATATTAAGGAAGCCATGTTAAGACCATATCTTGAATTCGAAACTCTCGAAGACTGTTTGAAATACGCAGGTACCAAATTAAGAATACCTATCAACAGATATGTAAAACAGGGCACATTACTGAATGAAATGCTTCACACAAAGCAAACTACATTAGACATGTACTTTAAAAGTGGTAACAATGTTTAGATTCAAAACACCTTCAGATGAAACCCGGAAAATAATGTCAGAAGTTGCACTTGGAAATGTCAATGACAACTTTGAAGAGAAATGCAAAAATAAAATCAGAGATTTGACTTCACATGAATTCGTCAAAATGACTTCAAGTGGCAACAACAGTATTTTCGTAGCACTCTCAGCAGTTGAAGGAGATATTATCGTGCCGGATCAGGGAGGATGGCATGGATTTAAGCAGATTGCAAAATTCCTTGATAAAAACCTGATTACCATCAAAACCGATTTGGGAATCATAAATCCCAATTATCTAAATGACATTGACATAAATGACAACTCAGCATTGATATTTACAAGTTTTGCAGGATATTGTGCAGAGCAGGACACAAAAAGCATTTCAAAATATTGCAGAAATAATGGAATCACAACTATCGAAGATGCATCAGCAGGAATTGGAGATAAGAAAAAATTATTAGGTAACGGCAAATACTCAGACGTCATTCTCGCTTCAACAGGTTCTCCAAAAATGATCAATGTCGGAAGCGGAGGATTCATAAGCACGGACAATGAAGAAATTTTCAAAAACAGTTCCATGCCACAAAAATTAAGCAAAACCACTGAAATTACATGTAGTGGAATATATGCGGAACTTGATAATGTTAAAAATAATTTGGAACTTACATTAAATGCAACAGAGCATCTAAAAAAACACATCTCCAACACCATACATGCAAAAAGAAGAGGCGTTAATGTGATTATTCCAACAGATGATGCGAAGGAAATAAGTTGGAATCTTAAAAAGGCATTGACAATCGATAAAAGTGGCTTCATTACAACATGCCCTAACTACAACAGGGTAAAGCAAAAGGCAATATCAATTGAAATAAAGAATCTGGATTATGGATGCCTTGAAAAAGAATATTTGGATAAAATAATTGAAGAATTAAAAATCAATAATCTACAGTAAGTTTTGTGATTCTGTCAATGATTATATCCTCAATAGACATGTTTTCGGATTCAACATCACTTATTTTATAAATTTCCTTTAATTTATTATCATCAGCAATCAAAACGTCATCATCTAATGTGAAAATAGAAGACAAATCCGAAGCATAGTCACCACAGTTAATCAAAATTGCAACCAGATTCATTTCCCCTTCTTTCAATCCTAAAATATTGAATGCCTTGGAAATCTGCCTTTGGGCTGAACACCTCAATGCTATTTCTACACTGATGTCCTTGGCCAAGTTTTCACCACGCTCAAATGCGAGGAATGCCTGATTAACACCATGGACAATATGATTTTTACCGGCAATTGCATCTGCATTCAAAAGTTGGATGATTTCCTCATCCTGTTTAATTTCATTTATTTGACTTAAAGTGTCATTTACTGATGTTATTGTTGCCCTAAATCCCAATATTTGTAAATTTTCCAACTGCATAATAACCCTAATCCCTAAGTAATCTATTTACTCCTGCAATATATGCCTTTACACTTGCATTGATAATGTCCGGTTCGGTACCTCTGGCGGATACTATCTTATCTCCCTGTTGGAGTTTGATGATTACATCAATGAATGCATCAGTACCTCCGGTAATTGCATCTACGTGATATTCGATCAAATCTATATCCTTAAAAATATCCAATGATTTGATTGCATTGATTGCAGCATCCACCGGACCTAATCCTACACCCGCATTAAGAATCTGTTCGCCGTCGATTGTGATTTTAACAGAAGCAGTCGGCATTACCTTATTTCCAGAAACAATAGTTACCTCATCAAGTTTGATTCTATCTTCATGATTTATTTCCAAAACATTATCAGCAATTACCTGCAAATCCACATCGGTAACTGTTTTTCCCTTATCAGCCAATACCTTAATGTTATCACAAATCTGCTTAAGCTGATTGTCATCCACATTCATGCCCAATTCTTTTAATCGATTATTCAAACCATTGGTCCCCATATGCTTTCCAATGACAAAAGTACGCTTTCGCCCGACAAGTTCAGGAGTCATCGGTTCATAAGTGGCGGAATTTTTAATGATTCCATCGGAATGTATTCCGGATTCATGGGCAAATGCATTTTCACCGACTATTGCCTTGTTGGGTTGAATGTAAACACCTGTCAATCTGGCAACCAACTTGGACACGTCATAAATTTCATTAATTTTTATATTGGTTGAAAATTGGGAAAACAGCCTGTCAATACTGACAACACATTCCTCAAATGAAGTGTTACCTGCGCGCTCACCGATACCGTTGATGGTAGTGTGGATTTCAGTTGCACCTCCTTTAAGTGCAGATAATGTATTTGCAACAGCAAGGCCAAAATCATTATGGCAATGACATGCAATCGGAACATCAATATCCTTTAATATAGCGAATAATTCAAAAGAAGTATCTGGAGTTAAAATTCCAACTGTATCACATACACATATCCTATCTACACCATGATCGATTGCATTGTAATAGACTGACTTTAAAAAATCGACATCACTTCTGGAAGCGTCTTCTGCGGACAATTCAACAGTCAAACCATGATCCTTACAATAATCGATTGCATTATTTGATAATTCCAATAGTTCCTCACGAGTGGTTTTTAGTTTATCTGAAATATGCAAGTCAGATGTGGGAACTACCAAATTTACCGCATCCACATTACAGTCCAGACAATAGTCAATGTCAATCTGCAAAGGCCTTGAAAAACTTAAAATTTCTGCATTTAAACCCTGATTCGTAATTTCCTTAATGGAATCTCGCTCCCCAATGGAAGTAATAGCAGAACCCGCTTCTATAAAATCAACACCTATTTCATCCAGCTTATTAGCAATTCTAAGCTTTTCATTGGGAGTTAGAGAAACACCAGGAGTTTGTTCTCCATCACGCAAAGTAGTATCTAAAACTTTAATATTCAAAAAAACCACCTAAAATAATGCAATATTGGTATTATGTTAAGAAAAATATTAAAAAAAAACAGATAAAAAGTAAGTAAATAATTGTAATAGAGAAAGCTTGCAGCGAAATGAAATTCCCATAGAAAACCATAGTACACAAACAAAACA
>NZ_CAMVPN010000111.1 GCF_947169325.1 uncultured Methanobrevibacter sp.
ATAAGAAAGGCTATGAGCGCATTTATAAAACTGGAGATATGGTAAGATTCTTGCCGGATGGCACTTTGGGAATTGTTGGCCGTCGTGACGGCCAAGTTAAAGTAAGAGGAAACCGTGTGGAACTCACAGAAGTTGAATCATCAATAAGAAGTATGACCAGTGTTGAGGACGTCACAGTACAAACAACTATAAATAACGGAAATAATGAATTAGTTGCCTATGTTGTAATAAACAATGATTTGGATGGGGATGAATTGAAGGATTCCATTTGCGATTATGTCAATGCACATAAACCTGAATATATGGTTCCATCATACGTCGTTAAATTAGATGCAATTCCTTTAAATGTTAATGGGAAAGTAGATAAACGCGCTTTACCTGAAATTGACAAAACAAGCCTGCAGGTAGAATATGTTGCCCCAAGAAACGAAAATGAAAAAGAGATTGTCGAAGCCTTCAAAAAGGCATTGAATTTGAAAAAAGTCGGAATATATGACGATTTCATTCGTTTGGGTGGAGATTCATTGACTGCAATTAGGCTGCTGTCATATATTGAATCCAATGATATTACCATGGCAGATATCTTCACTTTCCGCACTCCGGAGGCAATTGCAAAAAACATGACTGATTTCTCATTTGATTTAGATATTTATAGTTTGGAAAGTGGTTGTCCATTGAATGCAGCTCAGCTTAATGTATTTGGCGATGTAATCCTTTATAATAAAAAGGATGCTTATCATATACCTGGATATATTGCCATTTCTAAAAAATATTGCCTTGAAGACATACTTAATGCTTTAAATGAACTGTTAAACGCTCATCCTATTTTGAGCATGCACCTAAGCGACATATACGAAGTAAACGATGCAGACGATACTGGCAATTTGGATGCGATTATTGATTTAATAAAGATAGCTAAAAAACTTGGAATCAAAAAAATCATGAATTTGATTAATAAATACGGATTAAAAGACGTGAGCGGCATTTATAATATGATTAAAACTGTCATACGATTGCTTAAAGGAGAATATCCATATCTGGTAAAAGGAGACAAGCCTCCGATTTCAGTAAAATCCAAAGATGATAATGACACTATCATAGAGTTCCTTGCTGAAAGTATGGATATATTTAATAATCTCTCCAAGTTCATGATCGTTGAAACTGAAGAATCATATTACCTGTTTTATCTAATTCACCACATCATTTTTGATGCAACTTCTGCAGGAGTATTCAAACATGATTTCGAAATTCTTCTTGACGGAGGTAGTGTTGATTTCGATGATGCCTTCTTAAAATCATCAGCTTATACACATCAGATAAAAAGTACTGAAAAATTCGATGGGGCAAGTGAATATTATTATCCAATATTAACATCCCTTGATGATGTGGGCACATTATTGGAAGATGATTCATCTGAAGGATATAGCACGTCAACCTGGGATTTAAAATTCGATAAAATGGTATTCAAATCATTTTTAAATAATGCTGGAATTAGTGAAAATGTATTGTTCACAAGTGTATTTGCATATGCCCTCGCTCAATTTGTAGATGGGGATAAAGTATTATTCACAATGATTGAAAATGGACGTGACAGATTCAACGAAAATTTCATAGGCATGACATCCAATGTAATGCCGTTAGTTGCAGACTGTAAAGACAGAAGCATAAATTCGTTTATGAAAGATATGGCCGATGCAGTCTATGGAATTTCAAGGCACAGTTATTATCCAATTGTGTTACTCTATCAAAAATATGATTTTGAGGTTAACATCCTATTCCAATTTGTACCAAATTGGATAGCAGATGACTTTAATAATGTGGAGGGCATTGATGATATTGGCTCTGAAGAAATCATGAATCATATCCTAAATTCCCATGGTGATCAGATAACGGAATTCTTTGTTCAAATTTACCAAAACGGCGAAAATTACAGGTTAATAATCACAAATTCAAATAAATATTCCAATAATCTGATTGAAGATTTCAAAGAAACTTATACATCAATATTATCAAATATTATTAACGCAAACTTACATTCCAATTTAAATACTACTTTAAAATAGTTTCCGTATGGAATTGATGGTTACAATGTGAAAAAATGTTGCAAAAATGATTATAAGAGATATGATGAAACCTGAATAGTCAAATGAAATATTTTGATATATATGGGGACAAATTCACAAAGTAATGGATAATTCTATTACTTTTAGTTATAGTTTGTTCGTATTATATGAAACCAGACTCGAATTTGAGATAGATAATTTCTATATTATTATGCCAACAGCAACATGAAGATGGTCAAAAGGAACCAAAAGTTGCATAATCTTGATTCTCCTTTGTTGATTGGTGATGTTAAAGATAATGATGTTGTAAAAAAGGTTAGAGAACATTGTTTCATTGAAACTCACGAAAAAGTTCTACCACTTATGCATATTTTTCAATCAACTTTATACAAATATTTTGAATTAATATTCATGAAAAGAAAAAGTAGCTATTAATTATATATAATTTAAAAAAGTAAAATATTATTAATTAACATAATTGAGGTATTATATGAAAGGGCATGCGAAAGTTGTCATACTTATGTTCTCTCTACACTACTTTTTTTAGAAATCATGATAATTAAATATTTTCATCTATACTGGGTGAAACTGGGATGGTGGAAATACAAATCCTGAACATCTACTATAATCACTGACATAACCTGAACCAACTAATGATGCAAAGGTAACTACTTGAGTATTATTGGAAAAGTTGAGGGTAAGATGCTGAAATTATTTATAAACAATTGATGACAAGCAATTATTGTTACGCCAACTCCAACATGAAGTTAGTCAAAAGGAACCAAAAGTTGCATAATCCTGATTCACCATTGCTGATTGGTGAGGTTAAAGAGGGCGAAACTGTTAAGGAAGTTTCCGAACCAAGTTATATTGATTCACAAACTAGATTATTTTAATAGATATTTTTTAAAACTATCAAAATTGTATGGATAACTATTTTTTAAGAAAAATTAAAAAAATATAGGGGAATAGAATAATCATCGAGGGGAATATCATGAAAAATTACTCATGTAGCAATTGTGGAATTATAAACTGCAAACACCAAGATTCAGAATATCCTAAATTCTGTCCAACAAAAAAATTAACAAGTGATGAAATAATAGAAATTGAAAAACTCTACAAGGAAGACAACAACAAAGAGATATCAATGATCTCAGCAGAAATAGAAGAAGAGTTCTACTGCAAATACACAAGAGTAGAAGAAATCATAGAATTTGCCAAAAGACTAAAAATGAATAAGATAGGAATAGTTGCCTGTGTTGGGCTAATGGAAGAAAGCAAAACATTTGCTAAAATCCTTGACAAACACGACTTTGAAGTATATTCCGTAGCATGTAAAGTCGGAGCAATGAAAAAAACAGAAATGGCGGGAGTAGATGATAAAAAAACAAACATGACTGGAAATATAATGTGCAACCCGATACTGCAGGCAAAAATACTCAATAATGAAAAAACAGACCTTAACGTAATAATAGGGTTATGCGTAGGTCATGATAGTCTTTTCTATAAGTATTCTGATGCTTTATGCACAACACTTGTGACAAAGGACAAGGTGCTCGCACACAATCCTGTGGGAGCGTTATACCAAACAAACACCTATTATAGGAAGCTGATGAAAAGGGAGTAAGTCACAGTAAATTTGATTCATATATCTTTTTACCGCCATGGCCTCCGAAGATTTGCCATTTTCCAGTGTTTAATTTATTAAATAGGTCATTTCTTTCTTCTCGACAAAGGTCAGAATCAAAATCGACAGATGTCATTAAAATTGGGGCATATTTATTATATTCTGCCTGTTTAGGAATCATGTCTTTCATATTTATAAAAATGTCTCCTGTAAATGCAATTTTATGTTCAAAATCAATTAGAACTGATTCGCCTGGAAGATGGCCTCCTTTTCCTTCATAATGACTAAAATGCAATTCACCAAAATCAAAGACTCCAGTTTGTTCAAGCGATTCTGTTATTGTTCGTTCATCTCCTATAACCTGAATTTTTTGAGGGGGAACGGGTTTATATGAAGTTAATATATTGCAAATACGGAGATATGGTTTGTGAAGTGGATTTTTTTCACGGAAATTGCTTTCATTGTTATATTCTGATTTCAGTGATTCTGCACTTTTGCTGCTGGTATAGACAATGTCAAAAAGGGGCAACAGTCCGCAGTGGTCAACGTCGGCATGGGTGATGAATACTTCTTTTGAAGTATTGTCAAAATCAGGGATGGTTTCCTTGATGATTGAAAGCATTTCCTCTTCATAGCAGGCATATCCGGTATCAATGAATAAGTACTTGCCATAGCTTTTTATGATTGCAATGTTGCTTCCGCAGGGAGGTTCGATAAGTTTTATTTCGCTATTTTCGGTTATCGTATGGTTTGTTATTCTTGGTGTGAAATTCTCTCCTTTTGAAGCTGCAATGATTTCTGTAAATCGGCTTATGCTGTCAAAGGTATGGAACGGCAAAACTCCGCTTTCGTTAAGCATTTGCATCACAAGGTTTGTATTGATGATCAGTTCATTTTTGGATTCATCTGAGATATCCATTGTGGAGGATATCTGATTTACAAAGTTGTTGTAAAAAAAGCTATTGTCGTAAATCTTATTGGCGTAATCTGAATTAATTACTTTAATTGGACATAATTCGCTTGCTTTTTTGATGAATGTGTTGATATTTTCTTGGTTTTCAACAACGAGGCCCATCTTAAAGAACTGGAATTCCTTATCTGTCTGTTGGGAACTGATATATGTAATGTTGAAATTAAAATCACTGATTAGTTCTAAAATTGGTGTAACGGCGCCGGGGATATCTTTAAGCTTAAATTCAAGTAGCACTACATCGCGATGATCCAAATCCTGGTGGATATAACCTATTGACATTAGTTCCTGAGTCGCTTTTTCAAGACTTTCCGGACTGCCTTCAACATCTATAAATAATAAATGAGAATCCACAGATTTATTATAACTCACACGTGTAATGTTTATGTCCAAATCGGACAAGCATTTGCTTGCTTTTAAAAATGCACCGATATGATTGGGCATTTTTGTAATGAATGTCTTATTCATGTCACCACTGTAAAATATTTTTACTTTTATTTTATATGATTATTAAAAATCTTTTTTTACATTAATATGTATTTTAGTTATTATTGTTAATGGTTTGTATGTATTTGTTTAATGTTCATAATGCAATTTCTTTATACAGACAGTAGCATTAGATGTAGTTTAGATTTGGTAAAATTTCGCAACATTGAAATTCCAATTCTCTCATTAGAAATACAAGAAAAAACTTACTTTAGTATTTCATTGGTATGTTGTTAGTTTGAGAGAATTTGACAAGTAATATTTGTTCGTTATATGTGAAACAAAATTCACTAAAAAGTAGTGTATAATTCATCTACTTTTTTACCGTTATTTGTTTGTAATATATCAAACAAGAATCAAAAAAGTAGTGGATAATTTCTATACTGTTATGCAAATTTCTCTACAAAATTGGCTAAAAGGAATTTCAGGCTTCACAATCCTGATTCTCCATTATTAATAGGCAATGTTGATGGTGAAAAAATAAAAGAAGTTAAAGAGCCAAGTTATATAGAAAGACAGCAAAAGCTAATTTAATTGGCTCTTTTTTTTGATGTTTCAATTAAATCATATTATTTTTAGTTTTTTTGCAGTTTTTTGGTCTACTTTTCCAGTTACTTTTAATCCGTTTGACTTTTGGAATTGTTTCACTGAATTTTGTGTGTTTTTATCGTAGATACCGTTTACCTTATAGCCTGTATAATACCCTTTCTTTTTAAGGGTATTTTGTATT
>NZ_CAMVPN010000112.1 GCF_947169325.1 uncultured Methanobrevibacter sp.
GAAACAGCAGGCATGGCCTAAGAATCTCCGGCTTCTTTAAGCCGGAGAGGTTCAATGGAAAATAAAATAACAAGAACATTGTTGTATGTCGGAGAGGAAGGCGAAGTATCCATGGAAGTAATCATTGACGAGGAAAGAGAAACTATGTGGGCAACTCAAAAGACTATGGCTGAAGTGTTTGTGTTACTAAACAGAACATCTCTTATCATCTTAAAGATATTTTTAAGACTGGCGAACTTAATGAGAATTCAGTTGTCAAAAAAATTTTGACAACTGCATCTGATGGAAAAAAATATAATACTGCATTTTACAATTTAGATGCAATTATCTCTGTAGGATACAGAGTTAACTCTAAAAATGCAACACACTTCAGAATTTGGGCTACTGGTATTTTAAAAGAATTTATGATTAAAGGTTTCGTTTTGGATGATGAATTGTTGAAAAACGGCTCCAGGTTCGGAAAAGATTATTTCCATGACTTGCTCGAAAGAATTCGTGAGATTAGGGTTTCCGAGAGAAGATTCTATGAGAAATTAACTGATTTGTATGCAACAAGTCATGACTATAACAAAAATGCTGAACTCACTAGGAATTTCTATGCAAAAGTTCAAAACAAGCTTCATTATGCGGTTTCTGGAATGACTGCTCCTGAAATCATAAAGGATAGGGCAAGCAGCGACAAGGAAAATATGGGTCTGACCTCATGGAAACACTCTCCTGATGGTAAAATCCAGTTAAGTGATACTAGAGTGGCTAAAAACTATTTGTCTGAAGAGGAACTGGCTGATCTGAACAAACTTGTAGAGTTATATATTAATTTTGCAGAACTTCAGGCAACACGTGAAATCCCAATGTCCATGCAGGATTGGTCATACCAGTTAGACAAATTCCTTGATTTTGTAGGATATCAAATATTAGATTGTAAAGGTAAGGTATCCAGAGTTGAAGTTAATGATTTTGTCAAAGGAGAATTCGATAAGTTCAGACCTATCCAAGACAAATTGTACAAGTCTGATTATAATGAATTTGAAGAAAGAACTAGAAAACTATTAAATAAGTAGTTTTATATCTGAATAGATTTTAATATTTACTTATGAACAGTAATGAAAATTCAGAGAGTGTAGATGTATTGCTTGGAAATCCTAAAAAGGCATTGATAAGCATGTCTATACCTTTGATTATTTCATTGCTCATTTCTAGTTTATACAATCTCATTGATGCCGCTTGGGTGTCAGGATTGGGTGCCGATGCTCTTGCAGGAGTCGGTTTTTTCACACCTGTATTCATGATTTTGGTAGGTTTCGGAAACGGCCTTGGAGCGGGAGCTGCCTTTGCAATATCAAAATACATTGGAGAAGACAACAAGTCAAAGGCGGACAATGCATCAATCCATTCGATTCTAATTGATATTGCGGTATCAATTTTAATAACAATAATTCTTTGGTTTTCACTCATTCCTATATTGGAAGCAATGGGTGCTGGCCAGACCATTGGCTATGCAACAGATTATGGAAATATTATGGTCTTAGGTTCAATATTCATTATCCTCTCAAATGCCCTTTATGGAATCTATCGAGGTGAAGGAGAATCAACTAGGCCGATGTATGCCATGATGGCATCAGCTATTCTGAATATGATTCTTGATCCGATTTTCATTTATACTCTAAACCTGGGTGTAAAGGGTGCGGCTATTGCAACACTGATATCTGCCCTTTTTGTTATTTTAATATTAGTTTATTGGTTTTATATCAAAAATGACACTTATCTAAAGCCTAGACTGTCCAATTTTGACTATAAGTCGGATATCAGTTTTGATATTGTTAAAGTTGGAATTCCTGCAAGCATTCAGCTTTTAAACAATGCATTCTTTGCAGCTGTTTTTTCAGCGCTTCTTGCTTATTTGGGTTCAACAGATTCGGTTGCGGTCTACTCAACAGGATGGAGAATTGTGATAATTGGCACAACTCCTATTTTGGCTATTGGGACTGCCTTAATCAGTGTCATTGCCGCAAATTACGGTGCCAAAAACTATGAAAACATCAAGATTGCCCACAGGTATGCAATGAAGATTTCCATGATTTTTGCATTTGTGGTTTTAATCCTGACAAATGTATTTGCCTCAGACATTGCATCAATATTCGCTTCATCAGGCTCAAGCGTCAGAATAGCGGCAGAACTGACCAGTTTCCTGCAGTGGATTGTAATCTATTATCCGACAATGGC
Source organism: uncultured Methanobrevibacter sp. (assembly GCF_947169325.1). GTDB lineage: Archaea > Methanobacteriota > Methanobacteria > Methanobacteriales > Methanobacteriaceae > Methanocatella. The sequence continues at coordinate 2,224 of NZ_CAMVPN010000112.1, forward strand.
TGTTGGTGTGGCTTCAACATATGTTTTTCAGGGCCTTGGCAAAGGCATAACCGCAATGTTTCAGACAATCATGAGGGAAACTGGATTTACAATATTCTTTGCAGTTCTTTTGGGTGTTGTATGTGGTTATGGCGTTTGGGGCGCATGGATGGGCATTGTATTGGGTGAGATTGTTTCAAATAACCTTACGATGGTTTGGGCTGACAGGCAGATAAAAAAATTGATAAATATTAATGGTTAGACCCCATTAATATCTTTAAAGTAGATTTTCTCGTCACATATGGCATCCACTAGAGGCATGTCGTGGCTGACAAGCAAGAATCCCATGTTCCTTTCCTTGACTATTTTTAAAACGGAATCTATGATTTGCGCCTGTGTTATTGCATCAAGCATTGTTGTCATCTCGTCTGCAATCAGGTATTTTGTATTCGGATTCAGTGACCTTACGACAGAAAACCTTTGAAGCTCCCCACCGGAGAGTTCCTGCGGAAATCTTGTAAGCCAGGATTTTTGGATACCAAATTCGCTTAATACTTCATCGCTGACGTCCCAGGACTCTTCCAGAACCTGCTTCATTTTCCATTTTGGATTCATTACCTTTTCAGGGTGTTGATAAATCAATTGGACTGGTTTGAATCCTTTTTTGGGAAGTGGCTGACCATCCAGTGTAACAGTTCCTTCGTATTTGGTAATGTAGCCTGATAATATTTTGCAGAATGTTGATTTTCCACTACCGCTGTCTCCAATCAATCCAATGATTTTATTGCTATCCAATTCAATGTTGATGTCTTTAATTATGTAGTCTTTAGCGGAAGGATATTTGAATGAAATGTTTTCAGCTTTAAGTATCATCTTATGCACCCTCTTCATATTTGAAGCATCTTACTCTTTTTTCACCTAAACTAATTAATTCAGGTCGCTCTTCTTTGCATCTGCCAAATCTCATTTCGCATCGGTCATAATAAGGACATCCCTGTTGTATTTCCCCGTGCAATGGCTGGTGTCCTTTTATGATTTCAAATCCGTTTGCTGGAAGTGCCTTGTATAATGCTTTTGTGTAGGGGTGGAGCAGGTTTTCGCCGTCTCCTGAAAAGTCCTCCACTTTCGCAATCTCGATTACATATCCGGAGTAGAATATTCCGATTCTATCTGCCACTTCCAGTGCCGCATGGATATCGTGTGTGATTAGAAGCACTCCAATTCCATCTTCCTTCATGTGTCTGAAATGATTCAATGTCTCTTCCACTGTCTTTTCATCCAATCCTGGTGTTGGCTCATCTGCTACGACCAATTTTGGATCGGATAGCAATGCAGTTGAAACGAGCACTCTTCTTGCCATTCCTCCGGATAACTGGAAGGGATACATCTCATCAACTTCCGGACCCAGATTATAGTGTTCAAAGATTTCCCTTTGTTTGATTTTCTTTTGCTTTTTCTCCTCATCGCTTTGGGTAAGTCCAATTGCCTGGTCTGATATTTTCATCAATGGATCCAAATAGTTTACTGATTGGGGAACTAAAACGATATCTTTTCCTCTGATTTCTTCTTTGTCTTCTTGTGATAGTGTTTTTCCTTTGAATTTTATCTTTCCGTTCAGATTTGCATTGTCTGGAAGAATTCCAAATATTGCATGAGCAAGCAGGCTTTTCCCGGAACCGCTTGAACCTAAAACGGCCAATATCTCTCCTTCTGAGATATCCAAGGTTAAATCAGTGATGACTTTCAATTCTCTTTGATTTAATCCTTTTGTGTATTGTATAAATGAAATTGAAACATTTTCTACATCTAATACTTTTTCCATTAAATCACCTTAAATCATTTTCCAGATTATCAAATGACAAATTTTATATACTAATTTGTATCTTATCAATATTAAAGTTATTCAAAATTTACTAAAAAGTATTACTAATTAATTAAAATCACTGTTGAAAGTAATACATTTTTTGCTTGATGTGTTAGTATGAATGTGATTATAAAAGAGTTGGGCAATGATTCTGGTGAAATTGAAAATGTTCAGAAATTTTTATTTAAGATGATCAAACTTGAATTCGGTTATGATTATGTGCCTGAATGGCATCATGATATTGTAAACCTTGAAGAGTATTATGTCAATCCTGAGTGCAATAACTTCTTTGTTGCATATGCTGAAACCGGTGAAATTATTGCAACAATTGGAATAAGGGCATATGATAAGGATTTTCCGGAATTTAGACATCTCTATTCAAATGATACAACATCCAGCATTTGGAGATTGTTTGTCGACAGGCGATGCAGGCGTTGTGGGCTTGCCTCCAAAATGTTCAGCATAGCCGAGAATTTTGCCAATCAGGTGGGTTATGACGATATTTATCTGCACACTCACAAGACATTGGATGGTGCTATCGAATTCTGGACAAAAATGGGTTTCGTTGTAGCTTTGGATGCCAATGATGAACTGGAGACAGTTCATATGGACAAGCAGATTCGTGAACTTGAAATTAATCCTCTTGCACAGGATTTCAGATATGCTGTTAAATTATGATTTTTTAATGTATTTTTGAGTGTGTGGGCATGCGTATATGCATTTTCCGCATATGGTATCCGGTTTTCCCAAGTTTTCTTCACTTATTTTCAGTGCATACTTTTCGCATTTCTTGTCATCATAAAAGTCGTTTCTATTAAGTTTGTAATTCCAGTTCAGTCCGCTAATTGCCCCTCCAGGGCATGCATCTCTACATTCCATGCATGTTCCACATCTTGATTTGAGAATTGGCTTTCCAAAATCAAGGGGGGCATCAGTCAGTACTGACGAGAGTCTGAGGGCGGATCCGTATTCTTTTGTCGTAAACAGTGCAGATTTTCCTATCCATCCAAGGCCTGCACGGGTGGCTATTGTTTTATGGGGAAGTTCAAATGAGTTGAACTCACCAAAATCCTGCCCTAATCTTTTTCTTGTCTGTGCATATGCAGCATATCCCTCGTCTATTAAGAATTCCTCGCATTTCATTCCCAAAGCGTCTAACCTTGTATTCAGGCTTATCAGTTCCTCAAGATATTCTGGTGTTGGTCCGTTTATCATGCCTTTAATTATCTCTTTGGGATAGGTTATATAAAAGACAACGCCACTATTCAGGTGTGGCATTGGCGTAAAATGGGTTATGTCAGCATACCCAACTTCTATAGCGCCGTTTTTAAGCAGGTAATTTTTTAGTCTGAGAGATAAATCCATGGGCGAATATTTACAATTACTCTTATTTAAATTTAACATTTTTGTGCAAGAATTCTCCGGCTTCTTTAAGCCGGAGATGAATTGCACTTTGATGGGTATTAGAATTTTTTTTCATTATAAAAAAATTAATACTTTTCAAATGCTTGGATAAACTCTTTTTATTAAAAGGGTATATAATTATGGTTAAGAAAGGAGCAGTTATTTTTCATTTGTCCTTGGGGGAAAATGTGGATTCTTTTGGAAATCCATGTATTTTTTAGGGGATATGGATGGATAACTAAAATGTTCTTTTTCCTTTGTCTAAAAAAAAAGATATTATGATTT
>NZ_CAMVPN010000113.1 GCF_947169325.1 uncultured Methanobrevibacter sp.
TTGTTCATAATACAACCTAAGAAGTATGCAATTTCCATATTATAACTCTCCTCATAAATCTATTCTTTTAATCCGCCAGTTGCTTCATCATAACCGATTAATTCATCAAAAGCGGTAATTTTACATAATTTTTGTACTTCTTCTAATGCTTCAGGATAAGCATGAGTAGTTGGTGGCACTTCAGGAAGACCAATTTTGGTTCTTAAAGCTTTTGCAGCATCGTTAATAGGTACAGCGTGACCAGTATTAATTACAAATACACCAGTCATTTTGTGAGGTTTTGCCATGTAACCAGCGTGAGCTGCAATGTTACGTGCTTTTTTGATAATTTCAACAATTTTAACACTTCTGAGACATCTTTCTTGGCAGGTGTAACAGGTAGTACACATCCATAAAGCATCATCAGTGATTACTTCTTCTTTTAAACCAAGTAAACATTTTCTGACGATTTGTCTTACTTTGTATGGAGTTCTTCTTCCAGAAGGACAACTTCCACTACAGGTTCCGCATTGGAAACAGTGTTTTACAGTTTCAATTCCAGCATCAATGAACTCAGCAGTGAAATCTGGATCACGGTTGCTATCATTTAATAATTCTTTATCAGTCAATAAAGTCATAGTATCTCTCTTTGTATCATTTGTTTTTTCTTCAACTTTTTGTTCAACATCTTCTTCAATGATTTCAACAGCTTCTTCAACTGTTTCTTCAGAAGTTTCTTCAGAAGTTTCTTCAACTGTTTCTTCAACTGTTTCTTCTAAAAGATCTTCCTTGAATTCTTGAACTTCTTCAATTTTTTCTTCAACAGGAGTTTCCTTTACTTCAGGAATTTCTTCAGAAACTTCATCTTTTAAAGTTTCGATGTCACTTTTATCGTCTTTTGGTTCTTCTTTTACTGGTTCTTCTCTAGGAACAGTAGTTTTAGTACCTGAGACGACATCATCATTTACAATTTGTGAAGATGTAACTTGGACATCATCGGATGTGTTTGATACATCATTTCTGATGCCTTTTTCTTCCTTATCATTCTCTCCAGTAAATAGAGATTTTAAGCGATTTATAATAGACATTGAAAACACACCTCGGATAATCATTGGAAATATATCCTCAAATCCATACTAATATTCTATTAAAAGTCCATATATAAAGGTTACTAAAATTTTAGAGAGTGTAATCAAAAAGGTTACACAAAATGAAAAATTTATTTAAGCCTAAAAAAATAATAGTTAATTAACAATCAGATAGGATAGATCAAATGATAAAAAAATTCGAAATCAAATCACATGACGGACCTGGAAGAATCGGAAAAGTGGACGGAAAACTCACTCCAAAAATATTTTATAGAAATGAACTGAAAATCGCTCCAAGTGAAGGATCCGCATACAATATCGACCGCGAAATAGCCGAATTTAATGTAAAGGAAACATTAAGACTAGCACATGAAAATGTGGATGAATGCGACATTGCCGTCATTCAAGGGTCCAAATACATTGATTTGAGAATCGAATGCCTAAAGCAGCTTGAAGAAATAGGATACAACGGATTCTTAATCGCCAATGGCGATGCCCTTTTGACAAATTCACGAGACCTTGTCGAATTAATCGTGTCCCTTAAAAAAGAAGCTAAAAAAAGCAGTTATTTCATTTTTCCATTTACCGAGCTTTCATTCATGCCCCTATTGACTTACATGGGCATTGACGGATTCATGTCAGATGCTGCAAACTACTACAGTCATTTAAATGTCCTTCAGACTCCGACAAAGGCATATGACTTGAATGCATATCCTATTTATGAGGAAATCTCACAAAAAGAATTGGAAGAAAAAAATATTGAAAACATGGAATTCGTCATTCGTGAAATCCATGCACACATGAAAAACAGGTCTTTGAGAAATCTTGTAGAGGAGCGTTCAGGCACAACACCCCAAAACATCTCAACATTGAAGATACTTGACAGAACTTCTATGGATTACTTGCTTGAATATTCCCAGTTATTTTGAATGAATCAATCATATCCTTGAACTCACGCTCTGATTCACCTGAAATGTCAAGGGTTCTGAGTTCAAAAATGTATATGTCACCATTTTCAATAAATACGTAGGTATGGATATCGAAATTAATCTCAGGAGTGTCCATGTTTGCATGAAGCTTTACAGCATCCTTATCTGCAATCTGGACAAAATCCGAAGCAATGATTACGCCCCCATCATCTGAAATCACATCTTCCATGAAGACCTTATAGTCATCAAGGTTTGTCTGGGTGGGAAACATCACCGCATTTACCAGATTGCTTTCGCCTTTTGATAATGTGGCTATGCAGTCGGGGTTGGACAGTATATCCGCCTTTTCCACTTCCCAATCGTCAGGATATTCAAATGTTATCTTTCCAGTGTTGAATGTCCTCATTGACTATTCCTCTTTTTTTGATGAAATTTCAATGGTTTCAGGCACTTCTTCTAGAGTATCGATGTATTTGGAAAATGGTTCGGGAAGTTTTGGCATGACTTCCTTAAGGATTTCTGAAGCGTCAAGCTCCAAGGCCTGTCCTGAAAGTAACTTTTCAGCATCGAAGTCAAAGTCAAATGGCTTAAGCAGGTCATCTACAGGCACTCTTAAGTTGATCTTTTTCTTGTTGAGTATCATTTTAAGAGTGCTTGTGTTTCGAATCTGCTCGTTCATGTCCTCAACGGTTGACTTAATGTCATACGCTATAGCCTTGTTCTTCTCATTGACTTCATGTTTGGATTTTTCGATTGACTTCTGCAGGTCTTCGGCAAGAACCGCATTTCTTCTGTTGATGTTGTCCCTTGCCTCATCGATGACAACATTTATTGCGTTTAAGATTGATTTGTTGAGCTCCACATTATATGCCAGAATCATCCTGTTTTTATAATCCAGCTCCTTAAAAATAGCCACTCTTTCATCATCGATTTTGGCAATCTTTTTGTTCAACTCATTGATTTCATTTTTAGCCCTCAGCAGTTCGTCCTTATCTGAAAGCTGTTCTTTAAGTGAGTCGACATCATCAAAAAATGAGCCTTTAAGGGTTTGAATCTGATCTTTCAAGACTGCAATCTCATCATCCTTGTCCTGGATGGTCTGGTTGAATTCCTGGAGTTTTTCTTCTGAAAATTGGTTGTCTACAAGATTTTCGTATTCTTCCTGTGCTAATACCTTAACCAATTCATTGTCTTCAAATGGGTCTTCTTTTTTAAGACTTACTTGCTTTTGCTGGGATTCCTTTTCAACCGTGTTGCCGTCTTTGTCTTTACTGTTGTACTTTTTAGTATAAACCCTAACCGTTCTAAATTCATCACTTTCCATTTTAACACCACTCTATACTATTAAATTGTCAAGTTTTATTTAAATAGTTAATGTAAAAAAAGAAAAAAAAGAGAAAAAATTTTAACGATTCTCTTTTTCCATCCATAACAACATTGCCTCTTCAATGGCTTTTGAATACCAGCCGGTTTTGAATAACATTTTACTGGCAGCCATTTTTCTAAAATCCAAGTCAATGTCATTATTGACGCTAATTGTAACACGCTTGTTTTTAGACATACTCATAGATTGTACTAACTAGTTAATAAAGGTTTTAGTGAGCTGTGAGAGCATTTTCAGATGAAAAAATTAATATTGACGTGAATTTAAATTAATGCAGATACCTTCTTATTTAAGCTCATGACTAAAAAAAAGTAATTGTGGATGAAAAAACTAGTAAAAGGAGGTGCAATATGCATCCCCCATTTTTTATTTAGATAAATTTTAAAGTAGATGCCATTTTAACGGCTTCATCCTGGTCATAAGAAATGAATTCAACCACGGACTTATAATCCTCATCTATAACAAATGTATAATACTTAGTTTGAGTGTCATTTCCACCAGTTTCATTTAAATATGTGTATACATCAACACCGTTGACCTTTTGAACTGTAAAATTAGCAGCTAAGTAGTCCTTTAATTCTTTCATTTCAAAATTCAATTGTGTATCATTAAGATCAGTATAATTAAGAATACCCAACCTAACTGAGTCACTCATATAAATTACCCAACCGTCATTTTCATCAATTCCCGCATATTCAAATTTAGTTGCATTTGTTGTATTGAATGTAATGTTTTCTATTTCAACAACATTTTCTGGAGAAGATCCTCCACCCATCAAATCATCCAACAGTCCTGCACTAACTGCACTAAGAGAAGCAACAATAGCCACTGCAATTAGAGATATCAGCAATATTTTTTTTACATCCATTTTTTAACCGCCTATAGATAATAATAATTTTATTTATAGTACTATTTAGGCGTTCTTATATTATCCTACAATAGTAGAGAGTTCCTATCCAAAGTACCCCCTCGTTTTGAATAACATTTTGGGCAGCCGTTTTTCTAAAATGCCATTATTGACGTTGAAAAAATGACTTTTAAACTCAAATCTCCAAACAAATCCAAAAATCAGAATTGGCCATGTTAATGTGAAATTCAGCCAAAAAAAATGAAAATTAAAAAAAAGTTAGAAACAGTGGCCTAATCCACCAGTTCCCATTCATTGTACCCCAAATGTCTATATCTGTGGCCGTCAGGCCCTTCGTGAACTTCACCCGTGTAAATGACTCTGCCAGCCTGTTCACTGTAGAAAGCTCCGTAATCGATATCTTCGGAAGTGTCGTCAACTGTTTCCTCTACAACTTCCTCGACTATTTCAATTTCCTGGGTCGTAGTGTTTTCAGTGAAGTTGTCATTTCCTTCAAATGTGCACTCGACAGTGTAGTTTCCAACTTCCTGGTCTTCATCCACTTCCACTTCAGCAATACCTTCGTCGTCTGTGATTACCGCAACTTTAACGTCTTCAGTTCCGTTTTCATCTTTCAATGTCACATTGACTGTTTCATTTTCAATTGGAGTGCCATTAACATCTGTCAGTTCAATTTCAATGGATTCGCCTTGAGAGATCGTGTCATTACTTTTAACTGTCACGTTGACTTTTTCTTTACCAAAGTTAGGCATTGCGATTGCAAGGCCAAGTATAAGAACCGCAATGACTGCAATTAACGCTATTATCAGAATTTTATTTTTATCCACAAAATCACCTTAAATTCATTATCTAATTTTTAAATTCAATTCTATTGATCTCAATGCCAAGTGCCTGAAAATGTCTTCAAATTCAGGAGGCAATTCATTAAGACCCATTTCCATTTCCCATTTTCTGTTGATTTCCATTATGTGAGGAACAATCTTTCTACCTTCATCAGTGGTATTCAGAACATATTTACGTTTGTCTTTTGAAGATTTTTCGCGAAGAACAAAACCCTCATCAACCAATTTATTAACTGTCTTTGTAATTGCTCCTTTTGTCAAAAATAGCTTATCTGCTAGAATCTTTTGGTTGAGATTTCCATCCCTATCTATCAATACCAAACATAATGCCTGAACTAAATTCAAATCATATCTTGCAAGTTCAACATTGATAAATTTTTTATAATTTGTGTGGAAAACCAATAAGTTTGCCCCAAATTTATCCGAATCATACATATCCCTAATATTCATCAAAATATACTATATTAAATGTGATATTTAAAATTGTATGCGAATCAAATGAAAACATTTATATATAATTAAAATATAACTAATAAACGATGTGAATTGAATTTCATATTTGTACATGACACAATTCAACCATTTTATAATCTCCAAAATGATTAGAATATGTTT
>NZ_CAMVPN010000114.1 GCF_947169325.1 uncultured Methanobrevibacter sp.
CATTAACCAAATTACTAGAAGAAGTACTATTATAAATAGCTTTGAATGTACCATTGACTAAAACAGCACTAGCTTGAATATCACCAGTACTTGAAGATAATGTGACAGTCATTGGATTAAAACAATCTGCAACATCATCAGTACCATTCCAAGTTAATTTACCTACGATTTCATACTGATTATTTCCTAAATATGTTTCTGATGCAGAAAATATTGCATATTTAGTTAATTCAACATTACTAGAACTTGTTGATGTAACATATCCTGGAATACTATTCTGATTAAACCAAATTCCATCTAAACGAATATCTCCATTCGCACTTCTAGTTAATCCATCAATATTTAATGAAAAAATAGAATTTTTGAAACTTGCAAAGTGAACTCCATCAAAAGAGTTTTTATAATAAAGCTCAGTCTGCCTCCACTTTTCAAACACACAGTTGATATAATATGAATTAAATGAGTTTAACTCTTGTGAAACTGCTAAATCCACCATATTAGTGAACTTACAATTAGTAAATGTGACTGTATCAGCAACACCCAAAAACGGCACCCAATACGCCTTTACCCCTACAGTAGTCGTAGCTCCGTCAAAAGTAATATTATTCGCATAAAATGTAGAGTTAGAAGATGATAATTGAAATGCCTCTTTAGCGTTAGCAGAAATTCCTGTATATTTTAGTTTAGTATTAATAATAACTTCTCCAGAAATACCTTGAACAATTAATTCATCTGTATCAAATAGTAATATTTTACCAAATTGATAAGTTCCATTAAAAATATTAATTATTATTCTGTCATAATGCTGTCCAGTTACATTTTCATAAGCTAATAGCAATGTTGCAAATGGATTTTCTTTAGTTCCATTTCCATTTCCATTATTATTTTCACCAACATAAATAATACATTCTGTTTCAGTCAACAATTCCTCATTTACTACAGATAAAACCTCTGGTGATGAAACACCAAGAATATTTCCTGATTTTAAAATGGATTTATTTGGAATATTTCTATTAGAAGTGCAATTACAACCACAATGACAATTTGAACCTAATGGACAATAATTGCCACTAACAACTACATTAGGATTGTTATTTACAGCATGGTTACAACAGTATGCAGTGGTATTTAAGCAATTGTTAGTGACACTTCCACTACCTCCAGACATGATGAAAACTGCATAGGTTCCATTTTTTACTTCAACAGTGTTGTTAGTGATGTTAAAGTAAGGATGTCTCATAGCGGCCTGTGAATAACTTATACCATAGGCATTATGAGTTGAAACATATGGTGCTTTATTGATTACATGAATAATATTACGTGCAACATAATCATTATCATCCCCTAATTCCATACCTGTTACTAAAGACCATGGGTGTAAACCTGCATTACCAGAAACATTTATCCTATTTCCAGTTATATTTAAACTAGTAGAACCAGGATAATTTTGAGAATAAATTCCGCAATTAGGACCATTATTTGAAGTTGTAATATTATTATTAGATATTTTTATACCTGTGTGTCCTCCAGTTAATTGTATACCATAAGCAGCACCAGTACCATTATTAGTACCAGTAATAAATGATCCTCCTTTACTTTCTAAAGTAATATTATTCATATCGATTACTGAATTTGAGCATTGGTAAACATCTACTGCATATAGATAATTGTTATTTCCAGGCATTGTTTTGTTATCGATTTCTATTATAGTATTATTTGTAATGTTTGCTTCTTCAGAATTTACAATAATAACTGCATCCAATGTTGGATAACCAGTACTATTACGTGAAACATTTACCAATAATCTGTTATTAATAAATTTAAATTTATTTGAAGATTGTACTGCAACACCTGCTACCAAATCTGTATATATACTAGGATAAGGTTGTGAGTAGTCAACATCTTTTAAAGGTAAGTATGCAGTAATATTGTTTCCTGAAACTTCAACATTCTTACTATCAACTATTGTAATTACATGATTATAATTTGCAGTATTTGCATAATTACAAGTATAATTAATCACGTTATTTGAAATTACTGTATTATTTGCAGTTTCAACATAAATTGCAATACAATCAACACCATTAGGTGCATTCATAATAAAAGTTGCACCATTTATAGTCAAACCTGGAGACAATAATTCAAATCCTACATCATTAAATACAGCATTACTAAAACTTAATGAAACTCCCCGATTAATAATAAAATTACTAAACGGCATGTGGTCAAAAGAACCTTGGAATATTAATCCAGTAGGTGCACCACTTTTAATATATCCTGTTGAAGTATCAAAATAAGTTCCCACAGTACCATTTGTTACATATTGCTGAGCACCTCTTGTATTTTCTAGTTCATCTGTAACATTAGCAATATCTTCTTGTTTGACTTCATCAGTGATATCACCAACATCTTCTTGTTCGAGTTCATCAGCGACATCATCACTAGAATCATCTTGTTCAACAACATCAACTGAATCTACAGTATCATCGACTTCGAGAATATCTGTATCTTCAGTTCCCACAATATCATCCACCTCTGTTGCACTAGCTGCACTAACGCAACAGATTAACATTACAAATATTAGTAGGCCAAAGAGTTTCTTATTGAAATTCATTTTATTAACCTCTTTTTTTAATTTTAAAAACTGCAAATTTTTTTAGAGAAAATTGCAAAAACTCTGAAATATAAAAAAAAGACCCCCATATTTCCCCCAGAATTCTGATAGATTATATCAATCTATCCGATTTTGAAGTTCACATAGAACCCCTTTTTTAAATTTCTAAATTAGACCTTAATATGTTTCATGTTCCTTAAATTATATTTAATAATCTATAAAGCCTAGTTTAGTATAATTCATTTTATTAATTATACATATTATATGATATCTCAATTAATTAATATAAACCTTACTAATAATCAAATTCAATTGAATTTCTTAAAACCTGCAAAATCACAATCAACAGGAAAATTTCTTGCAAAAAATAACAATCTTGATTACAAAATAAAATCATCGTATATAAACTCCAATTTATTCCCAATTATAAATTCAAATAACAGTTAACTTTTATTGAATGAATTAGGACCCGATTTTAAAAAATCAAATTCATTAACATAACAGCGTTAGTGAAAAAATTATCAAAACGCAAATTAACATAGGGCATGTTAACCTTAACACCGATCAGTCAATTTATCAAAAATCAATTAAACATTATCAATACAACAATCGAATAGTCTTATTGTCCAATAAACACAATTGCAAAGTTTTCAAGACTCTCTTTAAAAACCACCAAAGATTCATCCGAAAAATTTAAGGTAACCAAAAGGTTATCACCAACCAAATCGGCCCCAACCAATTAAAACAACATATCACATCAATCCAAAATAAAATAACAAGCAATAGCAAATAAAGACAATATTAATGAATTATCTTAAGATTTAAACGATTATTGAAAAATAAACTGGGAGCTGTAGAATCTGAGAGATTGATATAATCTCTCAGATTACAATTAACAAAAAATCACATTTTTCCCCAGAAAAAATAATTCCATCAAGTGATTGAAAAAGAGCAAAAGTATTTAATGTTGAGACAGAAACTTACTTTTCAAAAATTTCCTCTTTTTCAACATAAGCGTAAAATATTTCTATTTTACAGATTCTAATTTTCAACCTTAGTATAAATAGCTACCCATTTAGGAAAAATGAGTTTATGGTAAAAGAAAATGAATGGATTGACATTTCCAAAAGCAAAAATATAGCTGAGGCAAAACACCTAAATGACCTAATAAAAAACAAGAAAAGCAAGAGACATCAAAAGATGTGTCCTGTGCCGAGACCCCCACCTTTAAAGACACATCCCCCATTTTCGTTTAAGAATTTCATGCCTCTTGGTAGTGATCCGGAAAACGGAATAACACTTTGCCGGCATCATAAAAAAATGTCATGCCTTCTATAATCTGGAAAATATCTCTCCTCATAGCTTGCTTAAATTTTAAAGGATTACAGGTTTTAGTGATAGCACATTTCTGCAAAAAGCATACGAATTGTAGCAAACTGACTTAGGATATGCAAAATTTTACTTTTCAAATGCTCTCTCTAATCTTTTATATACATTATAAACCTACTTATTATTATAGCAATTAGACGCAGGAGCTTGAATATGAATAATGAAATTGTAAAAACATTATTGTATACCAGTGAGGATGGAGCAGTAGCCATAAAGGTAATTATTGATTCTGAAAATGACACAATGTGGACTACACAAAAAACCATGGCAGAATTGTTCGGTAAAAATATCAATACAATAAGTACTCATTTAAATAACATTTTTGAGTCCGGAGAGTTGGTAAAATCAGAAGTAACATTCAATCCGAACGATTTCAATAATACTGAAATCGTTATTATAAACCCCGATGCGAAAACACAGCCAATATTATACAACCTTGATGCCATAATCTCAGTCGGCTATCGTGTAAACAGCAAACAGGCAACACACTTTCGAAGATGGGCGACAGGCGTGCTTAAGGAGTATATTGTAAAAGGTTTTGCACTGGATGATGAGTTATTAAAAAAAGGCACAAGATTCGGGAAAGATTACTTTGACCATTTGCTTTCAAGAATCCGTGAAATTCGCGCTTCAGAGAGAAGATTCAATCAAAAAATCACGGATCTGTATGCGACAAGTGCAGACTACAATCTGGATGCCGATGAAACAAAAGACTTCTTTGCCACAGTACAGAACATGCTCTTGTTTGCAATAACCGGTCAAACTGCCGCTGAAATCATAAAATCCCGAAGCGACAAAACTAAAGTTAACATGGGACTGACAACATGGGAAGATGCACCTCATGGAAAAATCCTGCAGGCAGATGTGGTAATTTCAAAAAACTACTTAAACGAAATGGAACTGGATTCACTGAATACCTTGGTTGACGGTTTTTTAACATTGGCAGAAACAAGGGCAAATTCCCAAAAACCAACATTCATGAAAGACTGGAAAACATTGCTTTACGGATATCTTGAATTAAGCCAACTGCCACTACTAGAAGGAAAAGGTAAAGTTTCAGCTGTTGAAGCCAAGACACATGCGATTAATGAGTATAAGGAATTCAGAATAAATCAGGATAGAAACTATGAATCTGATTTTGATAACCTGATTAAGTCCATTAAACGGCTGGAAGGTGAAAAATAATACATATCTGGAGAATACCTCTCCCAGATACTTTTGAAATCATTTAAGGAGTTTAGGTTTTAGTGGATAGTAATATATAATATATAATTAGACTGCCAGTATTAATTACAAATTAAATTTTTCTTTTGACATTTCAATAGCTTTCATTAAATTATCTAACTTAAAAGGAACATGTTTCGGATATATTTTTAGGCTATTTATCAAATATTTAGCATGATTTTTATATAAATTGCCCCTTAAATTTTTATTTACTTTAAATTTTGAAGTAGAAATTGCAATTACATAAAATGTGTCATTTTTATTTGAAATAAAAATATAACTTGTATTATGGGATATTCCATATTCTTCATCAAATTCTTCATTGATGACATTGGTTATTTTATTGATATAACCAATATCTAATTTTAACTCATTAATTTTGACATTCTTTTTAAAAATTTCAAATGAAAATTTAGAAATGTTTTTATTTCAGCATTAGTACCAGTACTTTCAGCCATAGCCTTAGAAACCAT
>NZ_CAMVPN010000115.1 GCF_947169325.1 uncultured Methanobrevibacter sp.
CTTTAATACATGCAGGTCCTTCTTCTCTGTCAGCACAGAGGTCACATTTTTCAGCAACTTTTGATTGGAAAGTCATTGCACCAAACGGACAGACCATTACACATAATCCGCAGCCGATACATTTTGTAGTATCGACTCCGTCATCGGTAACTGCTTCTGTCGGACAGATTTTTATACATGGTGCGCTTTCACAATGTTGACATACAATGGAATAAAAGGAAGAATCATGTTCAATAATTTTTATTCTACTGGCTTTATGGACTGATGCACACATGTTTTCACAATTGAGGCATCCGTCACATAAGTTATTGTTTACAACAATACTTTCCATTGTCTTCCTCCTATAATCCTAACTCTTTACACTCTGCGTCGACATATTTTTGGATTTTTTCAATGTGCTCTTCATCTAAGTGTTTGAATCTTTTTTGCGGTGCAAGGTATTCTTTAACAGGTTTTCTTTCTTCAGGCCTGTAAGTGATTTCAAACTCACCGTTTTCAATTTCATATAAGATCCATGAACCGGTTTCAACAGCTAACCTGCCCATTTCAATTGTTTTTTCTGAAGGATATCCCCAACCTGTAGTACATGGTTGCTGCAAGTGAATGTATGCAGGGCCTTTGATTGAAGCGGCCTTTTTAACTTTGTTGACGAAGTCTTCAGGATATGCAATTGATGCGGTTGCCACATATGGGATTCCATGGGCAGCCATAATCATAGGCATGTTTTTCTTAGGTTTGTCTTCTCCGAAACTTGCACTACCTTTCGGTGAAGTTGTGGTACTTGCACCGTATGGTGTAGCCCCACTTCTTTGAATACCTGTGTTCATGTATGCTTCGTTATCGTAACAGATGTAGAGCATGTTGTGTCCTCTTTCCATAGCTCCGGATAATGATTGTAAACCTATATCTACAGTTCCTCCGTCACCACCGAAAGCGACAACATTAACGTCATCCTTTCCTTGAATTCTTAATGCACTTTCAACACCGGATGCAACAGCACCTGAGTTTTCAAATGCAACGTGTATAAATGGGACTTCCCATGAAGATTCTGGGTATGGTGTAGTCATAACTTCAAGACAACCAGTAGCAGAAATAGCTACAGTGTTTTCGCCTAAAGCATTAAGAGCTAATTTTACTCCAATTGATGCTCCACAACCAGCACAGCCTCTGTGTCCCGGTGCTAATAAATCTTTATCAGGTATATCTACCATATCTATTCCTCCTTAAGTCCAATCCAAGTGACATCTTTTTCTGGCACTTTGGTTTTTTCATATGCTTCAATGATTGTTTCAGGTGTAATGTCTCTTCCACCTAAACCTGCTACAAAGCCGTAGATTTCCTTATCGATTTTAACTTTCATGTCAGCATAAAGAGCTCCACCAATTCCGAATGAGAAGTTTTTGTCGATGACTGCAATTTTATCACAGTTTTTGACAGCTTCGTTGATCGCTTCAACAGGGAATGGTCTGTAAGCTCTGATTTTAAGCAAACCTACTTTTTCGCCTTTTTCTCTTAATTGATCTACAATAACTCTGATGGTACTGCAAAGTGAACCCATTGCAACGAATATTATTTCTGCGTCTTCGGTTTTGTACGGTTCGACAAGACCATATTTTCTTCCGAATATTTCAGCAAATTCATTGCAGGTCTTTTGGATTACATCTATGGATTTTGTCATTGCAACTTCCATATCATGTCTTGCTTCAGTGTAGTAATCCGGATCTGCAAAGTTACCAATGGACATTGGCTGTTTTGGATCAAGGAATGCATGTTCAGGTACATATGGAGGTAGGAATTTATCTACACTTTCCTGATCTGGAATTTCTACCGGTTCAACGGTGTGTGTTAAAATAAATCCGTCTAGACATACCATTGATGGGAGTAATACATCAGGATGTTCTGAAATTTTATAAGCCATTAATGTAGTGTCTAATGCTTCCTGAGCATTTTCAACATAAATTTGCAACCAACCTGCATCTCTTTGTGCGATTGAATCTTGTTGGTCGTTCCAAATGTTTAACGGTGCGGAAATTGCTCTGTTTGCGTCTGCTAAAACGATAGGCACTCTCATACCTGCAGCAGCAAATAAGATTTCGTGCATTAACATTAATCCTTGTGAAGATGTTGCTGTAAATACTCTTACTCCAGCACCACTTGCTCCAACCGCAGCACTTATTGCACTGTGTTCTGATTCCACTTTAACGTATTTGGCATCGATTTTTTCATCAGCAACATATTGTGCCAAATATTCTGAAATTGTAGTTTGTGGAGTAATCGGATAAACAGGAATAACTTGTGGTTTAGCTAATCTGACAGCTTCTGCAACAGCTTTGTTTGAGGTCATTACTTCTTTTACCATTTCATCACTCTCTTTATTCTTTTACCATTTCAATTGCATCTGAAGGACATTCGTTTGCACAAATTCCGCATCCTTTACAGTAATCATAATCAATGTCATGTTGTTTATTTACACTGCCGTCCGGACAAAATATGATACAATTATCACAGTCAATACATTTCTCTTTATCTAAAATAGGTTTGAAAGTTCTCCAGCTTCCAGTTTTGTTATTTCTACTGTTGCCGGGGTTTTTAATTACACATCCTATACTTACCATTATACTCACCCTTATTATCCCATTTCATAAGCTTTTTTAGTAGCTTCGACATTTAGCTCTCCGACTTTTCCAGGGAATGTTTCCTTAATCACTTCGAGAAGTGAATCAATGGTTACTGCTTGGGTTTTCTTAGCAAAATAACCTAAAATAATAGTATTTACAATGTTACGACCTAACATTTCTAATGCAATTCCAGTTGCATCAATACTGTAAACCTCATGCTCTCCGCTGCCTTCAAAGCTTTCAGTGTTAATTGTCACTTCTGTGTTGTCTTTGATTCCAGCGAAAACATCCACTACATTCAATAATCCGTCGTCCAAAACCAGTACGTAGTCCGGATTATATACTTGGTATCTTAAATCAATTGGCTTGTCATCAATTCTGGTGAAAGCCATAACTGGAGCTCCTCTACGTTCAACTCCAAAGAATGGAAAAGCTTGGGAATATTTGCCGTCTTTGAATGCTGCTTTTGCTAAGATTTCAGCAGCAGTTACAGCACCTTGTCCGCCTCTTCCATGAAAACGAATTTCAATCATTAATTTTTCCTCCATATATTTATCATGTATAATCATTATAAATTACAAAATATATAAATTTTATGTTAAATACTATCTATTCAATTATTTTGTTTTAATTTTTTTGGTGTAATCGTTTATTTTTTCTTTGTTATTATAATAAAGAGTTTTATTTTTCCCATATTTCTTATACTGTTCTTAAATCCCTTTTTGATAAAATAACAAATTATAATAAAATTTAATTTTTAAAAGGTTTATTAATATTATAGGTTATAATAATATATAATAAAAATCTAGTTGTGAAGATTATGAAAGTTTTAATAATTACTGGTGAATTGGCATATCCTTTAATCAAAGATGTTGTTTCCAGTTCTAAAGAGGATATAATAGTACATATTGCTGATAATACGCAGGTGGCGGCATTTTTAACACCGAGACAAATTATTAAAGAGGTAAAAAACTGTTTTTCTGATCAATTGGATGAAATTGACATGATTTTGGTTCCGGGATTGATTAAGAAGGGAACCAAGGAAATCACAAAGGAACTTGGAATTCCAACTTTCAAGGGATCCACCGATGGTGCTGACCTTGCAATGGTTTTGAATTTAATTGGAAGCATTGATTTGTCTGAAGACAAGCCTGCTGATAAACTTATTGAAGAGGAAAAAAGAAAAGAAGCGTTCAAATTCATTGAAGAGTTTGAAAATGACACTGAAAATATCGAAAGACTTCTTGAAAAGCCGAATAATATCAGGATTAGAAATCTTCCTGTAGGTGAAGACTTCCCAATGAGGGTGCTCTCAGAAATCGCAAATGCTCCATTCCTGTCAAAAGAGGCATTAATCAACAAATGCCAGTATTTCGTTGATTCTGGTGCAGACATGATTGACATAGGTATGGCTGCCGGTGAGGACTTTTCAGACAAGATTCCCGAATTGATACAGACATTAAGGCCAATCGTTGGTGACAGGCCATTAAGCATAGACACTTTAAATGCTAAAGAGATTCAGGTTGCGGCTGAAAATGGCATTGATTTTGTTTTAAGCCTTGATTTGGGAAACAACTCTGAAGTTCAGGAAATCTTAAAGGAAAAAGACATTCCTGCAGTGTTGCTTCCCACCAATTTTTCACAGGGCAAATCGCCTAAATCTCCTGCAGAACGTGTTGAATCAATGCATCAGCTGATTAAGGACACTGAAGGTTTGAGATATGTTGCGGATTTGATTTTGGATCCTGTAAACAGTGCAAGTATTGTAGAATCAATCATAGCGTGTCATGAGTTTCACAAGGTAAATCCTGCTCCTATGTTTTTCGGAGTGGGCAATGTCACTGAACTTATGGATGCCGATTCCGGCGGTGTCAATGTGCTTCTGGCGGGAATAGGCATGGAGCTTGGTGTGAGCATACTGTTCACTCCTGAGGAAAGTGGAAAGACAAGGGGAAGCGTTTATGAACTTGCCACTGCATCCAAAATGATGTTTTTGGCAAAGCACAGGAAATCCATTCCGAAAGATTTGGGAATCAATCTGGTTGCCTTTAAAGATAAGCATAAAAGAAACGACATTATCTTAAATGAAGTTGATGGGGTAGCCGAAACAAGACTCGAAAAGCCACTTAAATTCATAAGGGACAAGGCAGGCAGTTTCAAGATAAGTGTAGATTACGGCACCACAGTTAAAGACAGCAGAATCATCGCCACTCATTTCAGAAAAAACAAGGCGGATTTGGTAATTGTAGGTCACACCGCTAAAGAAGTCTATGAAGAAATAATAACAAAAAATTTAGTGACTCGTATGGAACACGCTGCATATCTGGGTTCCGAACTTCAAAAAGCTCAAATTGCAATGATTACAGGAAAAGAATATGTTCAGGATTTTGAGTTGTTCAAAAATCCTGATGAGTTTAAAATTTAATTTTTATTCGAAATCAGCAGTTTCTGCCGGCTGTTCTGATTGTCCAGGGTCTACGGTTGGGGTTTCACTTCCACTATCACTGCTTTGGCCTTGACCGCTGTCAGTACTACTTTGACCTTGGCCACTGTCAGAACTTTGGCCTTGACCGGAATCATAGGAAGGTGTATACTGATAACTTTGTCCGGTATAATAATTTCCACTGCTGCTTTCAGATGAATCCGGAGCATAGACTCCAGTATCACGTTGTGTATTATCGATATCTGCACTTGAACCGTTTGTCAAATTGGTAGTATTTTTGGTTATATTTGATAAATCGGTAGTATTTGTTTCATGTGGTTGAACTAATGAAACATTTGTACCTGTTATGATAATACAGACACATGATGCGATTGCAATAAGAATTAATAGTATTAAGATAATTGCATTATCTTTTTCCATATTGTTTAAACCTCCTTAATTAATTATATATTAAATGTAGAGCAATATATACTTAATTACATAAAACTTAAATA
>NZ_CAMVPN010000116.1 GCF_947169325.1 uncultured Methanobrevibacter sp.
CAATTTTACCATGCAATAAATATTAAATATAGAAATTAATTAGTGGACAGTCCCAATGATGTTTTCTCAATAATTTTTCAAAGGATTTACTCCAAATATAAAGTCAATATGCTGAAAAAACTATACAAAATATAAACACCTGTCAAAAAAGGACAAATCAATTCCTTAAAAAAATACTCCTTTTTTAAAAATATCAATATAATACACTTAATAAAATTATAAAATAAGTTATATTAAGTCAATGAATAAAAAACTTAATATTAACAATTAATAAATTAAATAACACCCGAATTATATACAATGGATTTTGCCCGTATACAATACAAAATATTTAGTACTTTTAGCTCTTACAGTATAATATTTAATATAACTTCATATAAAGATTATGAATAATATTTTGGTGTTTTTAAAGTTAATGCAATTTTCCTCAACAAATATATGTTTTAAAGAATAATGTCAAACTCTCTTTTAATATTTTGACCATCAGTAAAATATTCTTTGAGATTTGTCTCTGACATAGATGTTCCACATTTTCTAAAGCCATAATTTTCAATTTGTTTTTTTTTTTGCAACGGAAATTATTTAATATATATGAAAAATATACCTCATATTTATGAAAGACTGTGGTAATTGGACCTTTACTGATTCAATGGAGAGTATCGACAGTATCTTTTCACATCCCAAGATTATGAAAATCAGTTCATTTGATTGACAGAATTGTTTCGTTTTCTTTTAAATTAACCAGTTCTGCACTTTCAACCCATAGTTTTCTTGCAGCTTCATTATCCTGAGCCTGCAGTGAAGTTTCAATTGGAGTTTCATTGTTTCTGTCAAAATATTTTCGAGTGATTCGTTCAAATTGTTTTTCAGTTATTAAATTGGCTAAACCTTTCCCTGATTCAACACCACTTCCTTTCTGTTTGATTATTCTTGCAAGTAATGATGCAAAGTGGGGAAGGAGCTTTTTAGCAATAATATTAGAATTTTCCGGCATGAAATTAGTGTCAGTCATTAATCCTGGGTTAAATGCATTTACAGTAATATTTTTATCCGTTTCCTTTTTTAAACGATCAGACATTTCATTTACACATAAAATATTGCATAATTTTGCCATAGGATACCTGAGTGCTAATTCCTTATCTGATAATTCACCGTTGATTCCAGGATGTGCCAATTCTTCAGCATTGTGAAATTCAGGTGTGTATTTACATACGATTTTTGGAGGATTGTGCATATCACTGCTTACAAAAACAATTCTTCCATTATGTCCCATCTGTTTCAGCATGAGATTTGTAAATAAGAAATGTCCCAGATGAAGTGCTCCGAATGTCGCTTCAAATCCATCTTCGGTATATTCCACCTGCTGGCGATTGAATCCTGCATTGCATACAATTCCATATAATGGCGGAATTTCCAATGTTAGAAATTCATCATAGGATTTTCTAATTGATTCTGTCGAAGACAAATCCAGAGATAATGTATAAATATTCGGATTATTGCTTTCTTTTTTTAGGTTTTTCTGAGCATTTAATGCTTTATTTTTATTTCTACAGGCAATTACAATTGTATAATCTTTACTTTTACTTGCAATATTCTTTGCACACTGATATCCCAGTCCTGAATTTCCACCTGTGATTATGACAGTTTTTTGATTCATTTTATATACACCTTCGATTTTATTTCATAGTAAATTATTTACTAGTAAATAATTTTATAGTAAACTATATAATTTATGATATTTAAATATTTAGACAGGTAGTGAAATGACAGATAAATTAGATTTAATAAAAAATAGTGATGAAAAATCCATTGAAGATATGGAACTTGGGTTATTATTGTCTACTGCATTTTATAGTTTTACACAATACTTAAATGAGTATTTTGAAGAAGAAGGATTAACATTAACACAAGCCAGAATATTATTTACTTTAGGCATAAAAGACAATGTTTCTGTTGATTATCTTGCAGAAAAAACCTATTCCAATAAAAGTATAGTAACAAAGTCCATTAAGGTTTTGGAGCAGAAAGGCTTTGCAAAAAAACAGATAAATCCACTGGACAATAGAAAAAAATTAATTACAATTACTGATGAGGGAAGAAAAGTTCAACTTAAAAGTCAGCAGATTGATTTGAAAATCAATGAAGAATTAAAGGAACAGTACGGATTGAAGGAATTAATATCATTTAAAAAATATCTCAAAAAATTTATTTTAATTTTAAATGAGTGATTATAATGAAAGACAGGTTAATTGCAATTAGCGATGGAATTATTGCAATTGCTGCAACAATAATGGTTTTGGAATTGGCTTTACCTTCCCAATTAACATTTGATTCAATATTAGATTTATCTACAACTTTTTTTGCTTATCTTGTCAGTTTTTCATTAATTTACTTTTCATGGCGAACCCACAACAATATTTTTAAAAAAATCGAAAATGTTGACGGCCATATATTTGTAATGAATGGATTTTGGTTAGTTATCGCAACATTGATTCCATTTGCAACTAAATTAAAGGGCAGTTTTCCAAACAGCAATATAGCAGCAATTATTTATGTTTTATTACTGATTTTTTGGTTTATTTCCATTCAACTGCTTGACTGGATTGTGGTAAAAACAGATCCGAAATGTCAAAAAGATGAAATTTCAAACACAACTCCGCGATTACTGGTATTTGTGGGTTCTGCAGCAGCACTGGTGATTGCCTATTTCTGTCCAATATATACAACACTGATTCTGGCCATGATTACATTCATAATGATAATTGTAGTATTCATAAAAAATGAATGAACAAGGTATTGTCGTAATCTGATTATAAAAGAACAAAAGATACCATTTAATATTCTCTTAACTGTTGAAAATTCGTTTTCAAGATACATAATTTTCACGGAGATAAATGACAAAACAGCTGTATAACTTTTTTGATTTGATTATTGCATCATCACAGAAATTTATCCCTTTTTAATCAGATTATCCAGTGTAATTAACTGTTCTTTTAATGTTTTGATTTCTTCTTCACCGATTTTCGAAATGATAGATGTTTCTATTTCATCATTAATCCGAAGAGCTTCTTTTTGAATGTTTCTGCCTTTTTTTGTTATTTTAACAATCTTTTTACGATTGTCTTCAGGATTAATTTCCTTTGTTAAAAATCCTTTCTTTTCAAGTATTTTCACAGATTTGGTTACGCTGCTTTTTCCTATGTTTGCTTTTTCTGCAAGATAATCAATAGATACTCCATTATTCAATGCTAAAACAAGGAGCACTCTTGTCTGACTTAATGTCAAATCCATTTCTTTAAGATAGCTATTCATGTAGTTTGTGTAATCATTGAATAGATTAGCTATTAGGAATCCTAATTTTTTTTCTTCCATAGCAATGTTTATATATAATTATTGTTAAATAGTTTTCTATGAAATAGTTTCATAGGAAATTATTTTATAGGAAATTAAATTTTTTCGAGATGATAAAAAATGAAAACCGCAATAATATATGTTTCATCACATCATGGAAATACAAAAAAAGTTCTAGATGTAATGGCATATTCAAATGATATTAACTTATTAAAAATATCTGAAGCTAAAAAAACAGATTTTTCAGTTTATGATGCAATAGGATTTGCTTCAGGAATATATTTCCATAAATTCCACAAAGGCATCGAAAAGCTAGCTTCAGAAATTGACTTGACCGGCAAAAAGGTTTTTACTGTTTACACTTGCGGCATTAATTATATAAACTATGCAAGAAGCATTCAAAAAACAATTAAATCCCAAGACTGCGAATTCATTGGAGGATTCAGCTGCAGAGGATATGACACATATGGATTTTTCGAAAAAATCGGTGGAATAGCCAAAAACCATCCCAACGAAAAAGACTTTAAAAAGGCTCGTGAATTTATAAAAAACAATTTGAGGTGATATTAATGAAAAAAATGATGAATAAAATGCCGTCAGTTGGCGTTGAAGGCCACTGGTCAGCGGATAAATTCAGTGACAATGTATTGCAGGATGCACTGATAAGACATGCACTAGGATTAACCTACCTGCAAATGGCAGATGTAGGGGAAGTACTGGAAACAGTTGCTAAATTCAAAGCAGGAAAAGAATGGATTGATGCATGGTCTGAAATGGCAACAACACTTGAAAAAAGAGCAGAAAACTCCAACAGTAACGTGACAAAAGAAAGTGCATATCTAAGGGCATCAACCTATTGGAGAATTGCTTTAATGTATTTTAACTCAATTGATGATGATAGACTTTCTAAATATTCTCAAAACAGTTTGGACTGTTATCATAACTATCTGGAGGTATCCAATTTCCCCGGAGAATATGTAGAAATCCCTTATGAGGACTCATACCTTCCGGCACATTATTATCAATCTCCCGTTGCAGATGATAATGCTCCGTTAATGATATTGACTCCTGGAAGAGATACTTTCGCAGAAGATACTGCATGGGTTTACAGACAGGCACTGAAAAGAGGAATAAACTGTCTTGTGTATGATGGTCCAGGTCAGGGATTTGCCCTTAGAATGAACGGAATTACATTCAGACACGATATAGAAAATGTAATAACCCCAATTATCGATTACTGTTTAGAAAACTTTGAAGGCATTGATGAGGAAAACATAATACTTTTCGGAATAAGCTTTGGAGGATTTCTAGTGCCTAGAGCCGCAATTTATGATGAACGTGTTAGAATGTGTATTGTTGATCCCGGTAATGCAAACTGGGGCGGTGCCTTTGCTAAAAGACTTGAAATGATTCAAAAAATGCCAAAAGAAGTTCGTCCCGCACAATTGGACTTCATGCTTGAAGATTACATTTACAAGCACGGAGCAACTTCAGAAAGCATTTGTAATGAACTTAGAAAATTCGACAATACTGACATTATTAAGGATTTGGATTGTCTGACCATTGTAATGGATGGAACATCAGAAATG
Organism: uncultured Methanobrevibacter sp.; assembly: GCF_947169325.1. Taxonomy (GTDB): domain Archaea; phylum Methanobacteriota; class Methanobacteria; order Methanobacteriales; family Methanobacteriaceae; genus Methanocatella. Next base: position 4,941 of record NZ_CAMVPN010000116.1, read on the forward strand.
ACACAGGGTGAAGCAAAAGTATTCTATGATATGCTTGAATGTGAAAAGGAATATTTATTGTTTGATGAAGATTCTGGTTCACAGATGCATGCCCAAATGGGGGGATATGCAACAGCAAGCGAAATGCTATTGGATTTAGTCGAAAAACACTTAATTCAATAATCCTTTCTTTTTTCTAATTTTTTAAACTTTAGCCACATATGCTATTGGAAACATAATACCCTTTTTAATTCCAACACACAATAAACAAGTGAATGAAATATTTAATTATTTTAAA
>NZ_CAMVPN010000117.1 GCF_947169325.1 uncultured Methanobrevibacter sp.
GCGACCACCGAGATCTACACTCTTTCCCTACACGACGCTCTTCCGATCTATTACTAATCGCACCAAACCGGGAATTCGAAATATTAATTGCGAATTCCCTGGGGCCAAATGCCCCATTAAAACTATTTACTCCAAATTATATAAAATAGTCAGTTTTAAATGCCGACAATTTTACGAACCCAGACAACTTTTTCTTGGATTTGAAAAATAATAATTCAATAAAGTTAAACGATTGTTAAACAATCAATTTGAATGTTATATTCTAAAATTAAGAAAAATCAGCAAGTTTTTATGAATGAAATTCGATTAATTAATCATTGAAAAATGAGTTTAAATAGCCAAGCGACAAAAATGAAAGTTAGAAATGAGCAACTTTTTTTCTAACTTCAAAAAACAATTATTAATCCTTAAAATTTTCCGGAAATTCCTTTTTTAAAGCATTGATGATGTCCTGAACCATAATATCCTTAAGGGGTTTGCCTTCACATGTGAAATCCTTTAGGCCGCCCTGCTTTTCTGCAGGAAGGGATTCACTGTGAATCCAAATAAAGTAATCCAGTGGTTCGCCGCATAGCTTTTCGAATTCTCCGGTGTATTCAAGCATCATCTCTTCTATGTTCAAATCACAATCCCATCTTGCATCGTAGGGCCTGATTACAATATCATGATAGCCATCGTCAATCTCATCGAATTCCTCTTTTGTTTCGAAAATCAAATCCTTTGCCTTTGCAATTTCCATGTCCAGAACTTCCTTATCCCTTCCGTTGGACTGGTTGATGTAGTGGCTTTTCTGGGAATTCGTAATTTCATCCAGATATCCCGGATTTCTGAAGTAGAACAGATCATGTTTTACCGGAGGCAATGGAGTCAAATGACCATCAATGCATTTATCAAATGGCTTTAGGGCATGCATGATTGCTAATTCTGTAATTGATACGTTGCCGATGTAATCAACCAATTCAGGATACTCATCCAAAGTCAAACCATCAATGTCTGCAGGACATGGCCTCCAACCTAATTTTTGGCCTCTGAAGCAAATGAATATTGTCCTGTCGGCATCTATGCACCTTAAATCCTGAAGGATAATACTTCTGCTGAACTGTTCTTCGGGAACTGAAAAGGCAACATCGTCATAAGTCACTTCAATGCCATGATTTTGACAGATTTCCCTGACTTCTGGATAGACTTCCCTGATAAATACCAGATATTCTCCGAACATGTCATGAAAAGTACTGTTGATTCTTAATGAAACATGCTGCATATCCATTCTAATACCTCACTTAATACTATGTTGGCAATAGTATATATACAATACAATTAAAAAGAATTATCTGTAACTTAGAAAACAACTTTAGCAACAGTAATGTTGTTTGAAGTGAAAGTTAACTCAACCGCATCTGCAGGAGTTAATGCAGCACCAGTACCTACAGAATCCCCTACAAGCAATTCAAGAGTTGCATTTTCAACAGTGATTTCAGTTGGAGTTTTAGAAATACTGATTGTTGCATTTGTAATTGTTACATTATCCAATCCAACATAGGTTGCATTGACTTTATATTCGCCGTAAGCGTCAAATGTATGTTCTGCCCACCAGGTACCATTACCCGCATAATTTGCTTCAATCACCATGCCATCTGCAGTGCCATCAGGTAAGATAAATAGAAACATATAATAGTTTCTTAACTAATATATGTGCGTATGAAAATAAATAAATTAATTGTTTTAAGTTTGATTTTGCTGATATTATTCACATTATCAGTAGTATCTGCAGAAAAAAACATAACGAACTTTACAAGTAATGGGGATTTATTAACCTCAGATTCACCAAATGCTAACTTCAATGATTTAAATAAAGATATAAATGAAAGTACAAATGAATTAAAACTTACTCATGACTATGTCTACGATGAAGGCAATGACATCAATTCACAGATGGAATTAATGTCTCCAAAAGCAACTTCCTTTTGGATGGTAACGGATATAGTATTAACGGGAACGGAAAAGCGAGAATATTTAATATAATTGGGAACAATGTCACTCTAAAAAATTTGATAATCAAAAATGCATTAAATGGTGCAGTATCTTTCGTTCAGCCAAATGCAGAGTCTTATCTGGACAATGTCACCATTCAAAACTCATCCTCCAAATATGCTTCTGGTGGAATTGAACTAAATACTACTAATTTGGTTGTAAACAATTCAAAATTTATTTCAAATACTGGTACTGACAGTTCAGACATTTTTTTCAACGAAAAGTGTAATGTGATTGTTGTAAATTCCACTTTTGAAGGTGGAATCGAGTCAAAATGGTCGCATATTTATTTTTCTGGCGGAGCATTGATTGTTGACGGTTCCACTTTTGCAAATTCACGTTCAAGCTATGCCAATGCAATTTATGGTGAAGATGGTAGGGTGACTGTACGTAACACTAAATTCAGAAATCTTACTGTTTTGAATAGTGCTGGTGCAATTGGCGTTAAATATGCGGTTAATTTAACTGTTGAGGATTGTGAATTTACAAATATCACTTCAGGTAAGGATGGTGGGGTGATTTTTGCTGATATTGAACAGGGTTATGTGACAATCGCCAACTCAAAATTCCATGGTTGTTTTGCTGCATTTGGGGGTGCCGTAATGCAGCTTAGATCTGAGTTAAATATCATTAACTCAACTTTTGAAGATAATATTGCAATGTATGATGGTGGAGTATTATGGACATCATATGCTGATGTATCCATTGAAAATTCCACATTCAAGAGAAATAATGTTGTTAAAGAAGATTTGGAAATTGGGGGAGTATTGTACTTTGATAAAGGAAACATATTAATCAAGGGTTCAACTTTCATTGACAATCACGGATCAAACAAAGGGGATGCGGTATTCACCTATGATTCCAAACTCACATTACAAAACAACACCTTCAAGGACAACGGAAATGCCCTATACTCAGTATTCTCAACACAAGACATTGCCGAAGACAATAAATTCAATAATGATTTGGTTTCTGTTAACAACACATTTTATGCAACAATTGTGGTAAACGACGGAATAGAATTAACACTGATTAATAACACTCCTTATAAATTTGACACCTTACCGGATAAATTCAATTTAAAGGATTATGGATTAGTGGGTCCTGTCAGAAACCAGGGTAATATGGGTGCCTGCTGGACATTTGCAACATCCGGTGCTTTAGAATCAGCATTGCTTAAAGCAACCGGAAAATTATATAATTTTTCACAGGATAATATTCAAAATACAATGCTTCAATATTCAATTTATGGAGTTACTGGAATTTTAGAAGGGGCACAACAATCCACAGGTGTCGGATATCTTGTAAACTGGTACGGTCCATATCCAACCGATCTGGATAGATATGATGAGCTTGGAAAAGTATCCACTCATATCAACATGGCAAATGAAAGTATACATGTTCAGGACGTAGTGTTCTTCCCTGCTCGTCAAAATGCAACAGACAATTATATCTTTAAAAAAGCATTAATGGACTACGGAGCATTTCTAGTGGCAATTTATGCAGGTGAGAGTTCAAAATATTATAACGAAACATCTGCTGCACGTTATTACAATGGAACTAAAGGTATAAATCATGCGGTAACTCTTGTTGGTTGGGATGATAATTATCCTGCAAGTAATTTCCTAAATCCTCCTTCTGGTGATGGTGCATGGATTATTAAAAACAGCTGGGGTACAGACTGGGGAGATGAAGGCTATTTCTACCTGTCATATTATGATACCTCATTCAATACTCAAAACCCTCAGCAGTATCCATACTATGCGGCTTACTTATTTAACAACACTGTTCCATACAATAAGAATTATCAAACAGATGCAGGACAGTTAAATAACTTTGTAGATCAATACAAGTACTTCTCAAATACCTACACTGCTCTTGAAGATGATTTAATTGCAGCCGTGGGTACTTACTTTGATAGTGATGGAGTTGATTATGAATTTGATATTTATGTTAATGGAGTGTTAAAACACACACAAAATGGTGTAAGCCCATTTGCAGGTTATCATACCATCAAATTAACACAATACATTCCAATTTCAGCAAATGATACTTTTAAAGTTGTATTCAAAAATAGTTCTCTACCTTTCGAATCTAATTCAAGACATCATCATAAGGAAAACGTTTCATTTGGAAGTGTGGATGGTGTCAATTGGGAAGATCTTGCTAAAAATAATGTAACAGCAATATTGAAAGTCTACACTGTCGCTAAACCTGTAGTTCCATCAAAACCGGTTATCACAGGCAATAAGGATGTTGTCATGCTTTACTCAGCTGGCACAGCTTATAAGGTTCGTGTAACTATCGACGGCAGGGCTGTAGTCGGTGAATACGTAACCTTCAAATTCAACGGTGCCACCAAAAAGGTTAAAACCGACAGCAAAGGTTATGCAACTTATAAAATACCTACTGTTAAACCAAAATCAAGTAAATACGCAATCACTGCAACATATAAAGATGTAACTGTTAAAAACAATGTTAAAGTGAACAGCATTGTTGTTGCTAAAAACCTTAAGGCTAAAAAATCTGCAAAAGTCCTTAAAATCAAAGTGACCTTGAAAAAGGTTAACAAGAAATACATTAAAGGCAAATACGTAACCTTGAAATTCAAAGGCAAAACCTATAATGTAAAAACCAGCAAGAAAGGTGTTGCAATTTTCAAAATCAAAAAGAATGTGCTTAAAAAACTTAAAGTTGGTAAAAAATACTCCTATAAGGTTTCTTATGGTAAAGATGCTGTAAGCAAAAAAATAACCGTTAAAAAATAGGGATTATATTTTTCCCTATTTCTTTTTTTACTAGGGGTTTTCAGATAATCTCTATTTCCATGGGATGGTACAGCATTGTTGAAACAGATATGCCTGAAGAGATTAACGAAATAGGTTATCTTAAAGAAGTTGACTTTAATACCTTAGAAGTTAAAGGTGAGATAAAAGACTTTGTAGCTATTGTTAGTGATAAATATCATGAGATAGCTAGTGAATTTCCATAACTACATTAACACCCGCCATCACCAATTCAAAACTTATTTTCTAAAATCCTTTCATATATCACGGTGGGAAACCAACTTGACTTTGGAAAACGTGTCCGTTAAAGTTAAAGTGGATTCAATTAAATTAAACATAGAAAATTTACTTTTGAT
>NZ_CAMVPN010000118.1 GCF_947169325.1 uncultured Methanobrevibacter sp.
GGCTCCAAAGACCACGACCACTGATATGATGTGTGAAATATTTGCAAAAATCATGATCAGTCCAAAAATTGTTTCGGCAGTTAAGGAATACAGGTTCAATGAAAGCCATGATGCAAAATAAGGGAATAGTGAAAATAGAAAAATTGAAAACCCGTATGCAATTAGAGATTTGTTATTGATGGAATCGATATGCTGGAACAGATTCTGATTGCTGTACCAGATATTGATAATTGCCAAAAACACTATGAAATATGTTGTCAGATTCAAGGAATTTGAAAAAACGGCTCCCCATTGAGGACCCAATGGTTGGGGAATCTTCAACACCAAAATTGTTATAACAATTGCCAAAACTGCATCATAAAAAGTTTCAAACCTATTCGTATTCATATTTATAACTATGTTTTAGGCGTATAAATAAATTTAATTATTTTCAAACAAATTCGTAAATATGAGTTGGAATATAATTAAATACATAGATTTCTGTTAAAAGAGTCATATTAACTTTAAAAGATGGTTAATTCAAATAATTTTTAATAATGGATTTGAGGAATCAATATTATGTTAACCTTTACACGAAATGAAAAAAGGGATTTGATTATTGCATTTGTCGTGCTCAGCATATCTTTTGCAATATCAAATGCGCAATTAAATCTACATACGTTCATTTCCGTTTTGCCGATTGTTATGGTGGGTGTAGCTATTGGATCTTTGGTGCGCGAGCTTGGAGCCAAATTCGTGGCAGTCAAATACGGATACCAGGCTGAATTCAAGGCATGGCCATTGGGATTATTGATAACATTTGCTTCAGCATTCATAGGAATTGTATTTGCCTTTCCAGGTTTCGTTCAGACCTATGCAGACAATATCAGTGATGAAATAAACGGCAAAATTGCAATTGCAGGACCAATGGCAAATATGGTTCTTGCATTGATATCCATAGCAATTGCAGCATTGATATTTCCTTTAAAACCCATTTCAGATATTTTTACACTGATATATCTAATCTGCACCATTGGATTTTCAGTCAACAGCTTTTTGGCTACATTTAACTTGTTGCCTTTCTATACATTAGATGGAATTAAAGTTTTAAAGTGGAATGCTAAAATTTGGATTGTTATATTCGCTATCGCAGTCATCATGCTTTTAATGTCCATAGGCATAGGTGCCGAAAACATGGTTAAATTAATTATTGATGCAGTAGCTATTTAATGAAAAACATGAAAATAAGTATGTCGCGAGAGCAAATGAATTCAAAAATTTAAATCTTTTAGTAACTTTAATTTACTAAAATAGAAACCTTTTTATATATCCTAAATTTAAATAATATTAAATAGTATATGAAACTTAATTTTATAATGGTGAATTTATTTAGAGAAGTGAGGTCATTTAATGAAATTTGATGAAAAGGAATCAGTTGAAGATTCTCAAGACATAGTTGTTGAACCGGTAGAAAGTTCCGGTGAAGAAAATAAACATATGTTGGATTATGATAACATAAAAAGCTCACAGGATATTGAAGTTCCACCTTTATTAATTGATCAGGTCATTGGACATGAAGAGTCCATCGAGACAATTAAAAAAGCGGCAAAGCAAAGAAGGAATGTTTTGCTTATTGGAGACCCTGGCGTAGGTAAATCAATGCTTGCAAAAGGTATGGCACAGATATTGCCTCATGAAGTCCTTCAGGATGTTCTAGTCTATCCTAACATGGAAGACAACAACCATCCTCTGGTCAGGACAGTTCCTGCCGGAGAAGGTAAAAAAATCGTAAAGGCTACCAAAGGATCTGCAAAAGGCCATGAAGAGAGAAAAACAATTATTACAATGTTTGCAATCGGTGGAATATTGGTTATTGGATTCATGTATGGAAGGTTATTGGAATCCATTATTGCTGCGGCATTAATTTTACTCATATCAATTCAAATCAAGCCTAAGAATACCACAATGGCTCCAAAATTATTGGTGAATAATGAAGAGTCAAGATTCGCACCATTCATGGATGCAACCGGTGCTCACGCAGGTGCATTGCTCGGTGACGTTCGCCACGACCCATACCAATCAGGAGGATTGGGAACTCCTGCACACGAACGTGTGGAAGCAGGTATGATTCACAAGGCAAACCGTGGAGTTTTATACATTGACGAAATCGGTACAATGAGCATGAAAACCCAACAGGAACTCCTATCTGCAATGCAAGAGAAAAAATATGCAATCACTGGTCAAAGCGAAAACTCAAGCGGTGCAATGGTAAGGTCACAGGCAGTTCCATGTGACTTTGTGCTTGTGGCATCAGGAAACCTTCAGGTATTGGAAGGAATGCACATCGCAATGAGGTCAAGAATCAGAGGATACGGTTATGAAGTATTCATGAAGGATTACATGGAGGATACAACCGAAAACCGTGAAAAACTTGTCCAGTTCGTAGCTCAGGAAGTCAAAAACGATGGAAGAATCCCTCACTTCGCACCTGACGCATTGGATGAAATCATCATGGAAGCAAAAAGAAGGTCAGGCAAACAGAACGCCTTAACCTTAAGACTAAGGGATTTGGGAGGTCTTGTCAGATCAGCTGGTGACGTGGCCATTGAAAAAGGCGCAGACCTTGTAACTGCAGCACATGTTGTAGAGGCCAAAAAATTCGCAAGAACCCTTGAACAGCAAATTGCTGATAGGTCAATTATCCAAAGAAAAGACTACAGTATGGTGTCTGCTGAAGGTGGTAAAATCGGTCTTGTAAACGGCCTTGCAGTAATAGGTGATAGAAGCGGTATCGTTTCCCCAATTGCAGCTGAAGCCGCTCCGACACAATCCAAAAACGGTGGTCAGATTATCGCTACAGGTAAGTTGGGTGAAATCGCTCAGGAATCCGTACAGAACGTAAGCGCATTAATCAAGAAATACACCAACAAGAACATTTCCGATTACGACATTCATGTCCAGTTCATCCAGACCTACGATGGTGTTGAAGGTGACTCAGCAAGTGTAAGTATCGCAACTGCGGTTATTTCAGCTGTAGAGGAAATTCCAATCGACCAGACAGTGGCTCTGACAGGTTCACTTAATGTCCGTGGAGACGTCATGCCAATCGGTGGAGCGACAGCAAAAATCGAAGCTGCAGCCGAAGCCGGAATGAAAAAGGTACTTATTCCAAAATCCAACCTTAAAGACGTCATGATTGAGAAGAAATATGAGGAAATGATTGAAATCATTCCGACCGAAACCTTAAGTGATGTCTTGGAAAACATATTAATCAGCGGTTCCAAAAAGGACAAACTCATTGAAAAGATGAAAAACATCGGTTCAAAAGTTGCAGAAAAGGTTCCGCAAACAACCATTAATAATCCAACTACCAACTAATTTGGATTATTATTTTTTCTTTATTTTTCAAAAAACTATTTTTTTATTTTTAATTTTCAAGATAATAATTTTTATATATCTTAATTTTACAATATATTAATCATGGTTAGTTTTTTTAAATTTAATATTGCAAAATTATCTGGAAAAGTTGCATGTCAACTTGCAAAGTACGGACCGGGCAGCGGTGGAACATATCCCGGGCATGTCTTTACAAAAATAGGAGGTCAGGAATCCATACCTAAATTGGCTTCTGATTTGAAATTGGGATCTGTTCTGATTACCGGAACCAACGGTAAGACAACCACAACAACCCTTCTGATAAAGCTGATGTCAAAGGACATCAAAATCAGAAGCAGTCATGAGAACAATATCCTGAACTCAATCGTAACTGCACTCTTAAGCCAAAAGGGCGATTTGGGAATTTTCGAATATGGAATTCGTGATTTGGCACATGGAATTCCTGATACCGTTCAGAGATTAATCAATCCTGTCGGTGTGGTCTACACTACCATTTCACAGGAGCACACTCAGGTTGCAGGAGTTAGAAATCCCTTTGAAGATTACTATAAAGCTAAAAAGCTATTGTCTGAAGGCATGAAAGAGGGTGCTGTTGTCACCAATTGTGACGATCCAAGAACCGCTTTAATAGGTCTTGACAAAAGTAGGGATGTTAATGTCAACTACTATGGTATTGCAACAGACCTGATTGAGGATATAGGAGACAACACAATAGAATGCCCTAAATGCGGAAAACCTCTAAACTATTCTCATTTTTATTTAAATCACAGAGGAATCTACACCTGCGAATGCGGATTCAGCCGTCCTGAACCTAACGTGAAACTCACATCAGCAGAGTTTGCCTCTGACGGATGGACACTGGATATTGAAGGGGATTTGTACAACTATTTTGCAGCAAAAAATGTTAAATTTAACTTAAAACTCAACGTACCCCCATTCGGATTCCACAATATCTACAATACCTTAGCTTCAATTACCGCTTATGCAACATTCACTCCTAAGGTGGAAAACATAGAAACAACCATCAAGGATGTCTTCAACAACCTTGACATGTCATTCATTCCTCCTGGAAGATTTGAAGTGGTTGACATCGGTGGTAAATATGTCGGTCTGGGCCAGGGAGACAATGGTGATGCTCTTAAAATCAATGCAATGTTCATGAAGCAGTTCGTCGGAGACAATCCTCTGGAGTTCATCTACACAACTCCCGATGAAAACGAGGAGGAAATCTTTGAAGACCACTATGAAGTCGTCAAAAGCATGAATCCTGCACATGTCATTGTCGTTCCCGGCAGAAAGTCAATAGACAAGGCCAAGGAATACTATGAAATAATAAAACAGGATTTCCCTGATGCTGATTTCTACCCATTAAGCTATGATGAAATGGCTGTGAGAATCGAAAAGTTGAATCAATTAGCCAGAAACTCAGATTATGAATATGTCATAATGACCGGATGTGGTGAAGAGCAGGCGATGTGGGAAGAAATAAAAAAGAAAATGATTAGTAGATGATTTTTTCATCTATAATCTCTTTTAATTTTTTGTAAAAGTCAAAATCAGATGATTCAATAGGCTTGAATGCTGCATCTATGCTACATCCGCACAAATCGCAGCTTCCAATAATGTAATCTGTGGAATTCTTCAGAATCAGAATTCCAAAAACTCTTTCTTTTTCATTTGCGTATTTTTCAAATTCTTCTTTTGTAAGTTTCAAGTTAAAGTCGGAAGTGGAGTATATGTCACATTCGTTGAGTATGGGAAC
>NZ_CAMVPN010000119.1 GCF_947169325.1 uncultured Methanobrevibacter sp.
AGGAGGACGGCTTTGAGGAAGGCACAGAAGCTGACATTCGAGATTTCTGCATAGGTTCAATTGCAAGGTATAAGGTACCTAAATACGTGTTCTTTGTGGATGAATTCCCACTTACAACCAGTGGAAAAATCCAAAAGTACAAACTGGGAGATTTAGGTCTCCAGTATCTTGAAGAAAGGCGCGAAAGAGGGGAATTATAACCTCTTAATTTACTTTTTTTATTCCTAATTTTTTTTCAAAATATTTCAAAAAACCGCAAGGTTTATATATGATTTGAAATAAAGTAAATATTGTAACTATGATTTATGATATATAACCACGCCATTATATCGAAGTAATTTGTCTCTATACGAATTCAACTATCTAAAAAGGGGTTGATAATAATGCCACAAGTATATGAAACTACTGCATGGAGCGTAGTAACAATTTAAGATTACAAGTTGCTTAATCTTTTAAATCAAACTTAAAATAATCATTTTTCACCTTTGGATTAAGCAGCTTTTAATTTCAACTTAGTTTGTCGAACTTGTTTAGAGTATCTAAACCATCATCATTAGAGGAATAAACATGGAGAAATTTAGTGCAAATCAAATCAATGTAAAAGAGACAGTTGAAAAAGCAATAAACAATCATCCGGAGTTCCATTTCTTTGTGGATGAACTCACAGCAGACGACTACATGCCGACATATGCAGGCATTGCCGATGAAAAGTACTCATACGACCAGATGGATGATGAATTTTTCAAATTCATCGGAAGAAAAATAGATTCCAACGGCATCTACTTGAGAATCTGCTATCTGACAGGAGATATTGTCGATGATGAGGCAATATTCACCATTGAAATCGGACCGGATGAAAAGATCTTCAGGACAAACGACATTGACAGCATTCAGGTCGTTGAGATGGCTGATTATGGAATAAAGATTAAAGGAGATGAGGTCACCTTCGGAACAACTGTAGATGGTGGGTGCGGTCAGACCCCTTACTTTGCAGAGTTCGGTTCCAAAAGGGGCAATGAGACATATCTCTCACAGGACAATCCTTTAAATAAATTCATAATCAATCTGATGAAAGAGTTCCTTGAAGTGTAGATTCTCTGCACTCAAATTTTTTGTGAGGTGTCATATGTAGTAATAATGTTTTATTTCAATCGTTGTTGGGTTTATAGAATAATTGGGGTGCATATGTTAGATTTTGAAAAATTTAGATATGAGATAATCGAATTCATGTGTGAAGATACATTAAAGGCAATTGATTGGGGTGTCCTTGATTTGGGGCACATTAAAAACTACGAGCTGAAGGAAATTCTGCTCACATTGGAAACTGCATTGGCATTGGAGCTTGAAAGCAATTACATAAACAATAACACAGGAATATTCAGGGTCTCACTCAAAGGCCATTACTGGTGTTATGAAGAGAAGGGAATAAAGATTAAAGCAAAAAACATAAGCGAACTTAAAAGAATAGTTAAAAGTCAAAACAGAATATGGTATGTATTCGATGAAGAATTGGGAGGTAGATGTGTTAAACTTAAGAGAATTGGCTAAATTCGTCTTTTTGATTGGATATTTGTTAGTGTGTGTAGCATTTGGAAACATTTTGATTTAGGAGGTAAGATTATGGCAGTATGTCCTAATTGCGCAAAAAAGATAAGGGATAATTTTGTCTACTGCAGGGTTTGTGGCACAAAATTGTCCGGTGAAAATCCTGGGGATTTCACAACCGAGATGTTGAACGTATTTGATCACGAAGATGGGTTCGTCTACCTGTTCAGCGACAAGGGTAATCAGGTGGTTTTGAATGCAGGCTCAATAGAGGAGCTGGCTTTCATGGCTCATGAGAATAATTATCCTTGGGAGTTCAGGGACAAATCCCGAAACTCCACTAAAAAGGTAGAATTGGTAAAAACACCACAGTTTGAAACTGATTTTTTAAGGGCAAGTTCACTTCAAAAGCCAGAAGTGATTCCAACATCATCAACATTCAAAAAGGCAGAAACAGAAAAGAGCGAAAGCTATGTTCCTGACTTTGAGGTTTCAAGTGTCGTTGATGATTCTTCAAAGCCTAAAAAGAATAACGGACCATCAAACGAATTTGGAATAAGAAAATCATTTGGAAGTGAGAGATTTCTCAAGGGACGCTCCAGATTAGCAAGGCAGAACAGGCGAAAAACGCCTAAAAGCGAAGAGTTCTGGCAGAAGAAATCCCAGATGACTAGAGAGTATTATCAGAAAAGAACTGATGAGATAAACGAGAGGTTAACCAGCCATAATATGGATAAGCTACTCAGATGATCATGTTGACAGCGGTTTGGCCATGTTTTTTTTAGCATTCGTAATATCACTTAACTCCTATTTTCAGTTTTTTTCGTGGCTAAACCGCAATAATGTATTGGTGATATGATGGATAGGCAAGGAATCTACATTTTCAAGGATAGGGAAGAGTTCATCAAGTTTATTGAACTTCTTGAAAAGGAATATCATGAGAAAAACGATAATCATTAACTTTTTAGGCAATGTTTGGCAAATATATATTCAATGAATTTGCTGAACATTCCCGAATCATATGTCGCATCCCGAAGCGGTGATGAAATCACCTATAATTTCAATCTTACTATTTTTACGCTTGATGGTAAGGTCAAGTTTGACATTAACGGACGGGCTACCTCATGGATGTATTCAAACGACGGATTCATTGAAAGAATCCTCTTTGAAAATCTCAACAGGTGCTTTTTGGCCGAGCATATCCTAAAGGAAATAGAAATCAGAAACATCCTGGACGAGGGACGGAAATATCTGGACTTGGAAAAGTATGCTAAGGCCATCGAATGTTTTGATGAGGTCATATATTATGATAAAGATTACTCAGAAGCTCTTCTTTTCAAGTCCCATGCACTCTTCGGTCAGGGTCATTTCGTCAAGGCACTGAGGCACTATAAGAGGGCCTTAAAGGCAAACCCTAATCTTAAAGACATTGAATATCACAGGCTGCTTCTGGCCAAATCATCTGAGGAAAGGGACAATTTCCCGAAAATCAAGAGGTTCATATTCACAGGAGATGAGCTTTTTTCACGTGGGGACTTTGAAAAGGCGGTTGAAAGCTATGACAAGGCGCTTGCCAATCCCTCAAAGTTCAAGTCAAAGATTTTATATAATATTTTAAACAAAAAGGGAACTGCCCTTTTCAAGCTTCAAAGATTCGATGGCGCTTTGGAATGTTTTAATGAGTCTTTGAATGTCAATCCGAGGGATTATGCATACTTCATGAGGGGATTTTGCATGCATTCTCTGGGTATGGCCTTGGATGACTCATTCATCAATGCACGAAATATCACCAAGGATCAGCAGCTTTACAGGGCACTGATTTTAAATGAAGCAAAACGCCATGAAGATGCAATCAGATGTGTGGATGATTTACTAAGTGTCCATTTCGTTGCAGACAAAATGTATTTCATTGCACTTTCATGTAAAATATCGTCTATGGAATCGTTGGGTATGGATGTGCATTATGAAAAATGCCTGTTGGATAGGATTTGATGGATGGTCAATATTTTTCACACTTTTTTAGGAAATATTTATATCATGTTATTAACATATTATACGGTAGGTGTTAATAATGGACGATGAATTGTTAATAAAATTAGCTTATGTAAACATTTCAACCTACAGGGCAAAGGCTACCAAAGCTCTGAAAGGAGATGTTAAAACTCCAACCAAACTTGCGGAAGAAACCGGAATAAGAAAAAACCATATATCAAAAGTCCTTCGTGACCTGAAAAGAGAAGGCATTGCAGAATGCGTAAATGAGGATGCCCACAGAGGAAGACTTTACCGACTCACCGATATTGGCGAAGGTATTGTTGACAGTGTTGTCTTGGAAAGAAAATAACTCTTTTTGATTGTTCTGGAATCTGCTTTGATTGAACTGATTCAGGACATATCCTCTCTACTTTTTTTAATTTCCAGATGGAATATTTTTTAAATAGGATATTGAATGTGATAATATGGGAATCTGTCCGGTATGTGGAACTTTTATCGATCCCGGTGAGCCTTACTGTTCGGATTGCGGATATATAAGCAGCAGTTCGACTGATAGTGAAGATGATGAGCTTGACTTTTCAGTCTTTGATGAGGATGATTTGATTGAAGTGCTTGAGGAGCACGGATACGATTTGTATGATCTTGAAAATGACCTCATTCCTGATTGGGAAGTCGAGGAAATCTATGATGAGCTGAGATAATGTCAAAAAAGTGCTATTACTGCAGTTATTGGGTGATAATGGGTGAAAAGGGATGAAAATAGAACTGACTCTTGATGAGAACAACTTTGCGATTAAGCAAATCCATTCTTATTATGCAAATGACGGAAAGTCCAAATACGGCAAATGCATCAAATCAACATTAGACAATCTTGAAAATGGGATGTTTGATTTGAATGAGCTGTTGGCTGATGATTATAATCACAACATTATCATTAAGAAGCTGTTTTCCGTTTTTTTCGAAAAGCTTCAGTTGGAGTTGGAAAAGAATAAAACTGGTGTTTTCGGAGTAACTAAAGCTCATTATCCGGATGGAATCAGGTGGTATTACAAAAATTCGATAAAAAAGGAATTCTTTAGGACATCTCCTGTATATGCCAACAGTCTGCAGGATTTAAAGGCAAAAATCAAAAAGAGAAATGACTTTTGGTTCATACTGGATGGAGACATTGTCAAAAAGCAAAGGGACAAGTTCGGCAAAAACAGGTATTCTTCCGATTTGATAGATTTGATAATTGAAATCAATTCAAAAAGTGATGATTATAGGCAAATGCGTGAAAGGGAAAATGAAAGGGAGAGAAAAGCCCGGGAGATTGATGAATTGACTAATGTTGACCGTCGAAATGACTTCAAAAGGGAAAGCTACGGTTCCTATTAGCTGAGTTCATATGGTTTTGAAGTTCATGAATTGGCATTTGAGAAAAATCTCCAATAGAAAATATTCCTCTATGTGGTGAACTGATAGTGAAATAGCTAATGGATAATTATTTATCTTAAATGTGCAAGAATACCTCGCCTTCTTAAGATGAGGATGAATTGCAGAAAATAGGGGTCTTTGATTTTTTTGTGTAATTAATATATTATTTTTAGTGTTTAC
>NZ_CAMVPN010000120.1 GCF_947169325.1 uncultured Methanobrevibacter sp.
TATTTAATTATTTTAAATTTCAAAAAGTAGTGTAGAGAGAGAAAAGTTATACAACTATCGCATGAGTTTTCATATAACTACCTCACTTATTTAATTCAATATCATTTTACTTTTTTAAATTATATATAAATAGCTATTTTAATTGATTCGATATCATTCAAGGCTTTATTATCATGGGATGTTACTTCATTATTTATTCACCAGAAAGTTCAGATAATTAGTTGTAAAATACAGCAATGGAGCAAAAATACAAAATTTATACTTACAAAGGTAGGGCATATAAAAAACACATAGTTACTCTTTTATCAAATTAGGATTATCCAAAATTTCATTTTCAGATTTAGTATATAATTCATAATGGAATTCCAAGTAATGCAATGATGAAAATAATTTCATCCGTTAATAAGTGAGTAAGGTATGGAACAAGTATGTTTTTGGTTTTAACATATCCGTAAAACTCAAATATTGAACCAAAACCCTGCACGAAAAGTGCAAATATTAACATGGTAGGGTTATATGCATGGAAACAGGCAAACATCACCATTATTATAGCAACAGAAATGATTACAGACAATTTACGATTATTTGAAAATTTATAAAGCACTCTCAATAAAAATATGAATGGAATGAACTTAAAGAATTCCTCGCCCATCAATGAAAATATTGATGTAACTAATGTCATGACTGTTACTGTTTCTGAACCCATAGTTCCTGGGCTGACTATTCCAAATTGCTTCAATATCATCCCCATTACCATTCCATATACAATATATCCAACAAAAAGAGCCACTATAAGGACAAGATCTTTACGGGACGGCATCCTGAATATTGCTTTATAATCCCATTTTAAAAAATATAAAACCGGCACAATAAACACTATGCAGCCTAATATTATAAAAGGTAGATTTCCTGAGATTACTGCTAGTAATGTTCCAGCAATGAATGCAAGAAATAAGACAACCCATCCCCATTTGGGAATATGCGGATTTTTATTATAAAAGGGAAAATCATAACCTTCATCTTCAAAATTAAATCTATCTATTGATGTCATATTATCAGCTTTGTTTTAATTATTCTAAACGGTTTCAGGTATTTCTCCGAACCAATTGGTTTTCTTACCCACCAAATACATTATGGCAAATAGTACTATTTCAAAAATAATTGTTCCAACAACACTCTCTAATTGAGGAGAGGATGTTGATACGTGGAGTCCAAGCATGACGAATAAACCAACAGTGAAATTATTTGCGGTATGTATGGCAGAACAAACTTCAATACCGTTTGTTTTCCAAACGAAAAATCCGCAGATAAGACCCATAACTAGTACTTCCAAGAGTCCGAAAGTGTTATATCCATGGGCTAGGGCAAATATTATTGCCTGAATGACAATTGCTAAAACAGGTATTTTAAACCATGACCCTAATGTTTGCAAAAGAAATCCTCTAAACATGTATTCTTCTGCAATGGATTGGAGGGGTACGGCGATGCAAATAACTATCAAAAATAGTATTGAAACTTGAGATGTTCCTTTTGCTCCAGAAATAGTGCAAGATATGCCTTCATATATTATATACAGTATTAACGGAATTATTAATGCCTTGAAATAGAGTTTGAAATTCCATCCTCCCCATGAAGATGAATAGGATGAAAATGGTCTGTAATTAATAATTTTTGATGCAATATACAATGAGGGAATAAATGCTGCCAGTATCAGATCGGAAATAAGTATCGGTAATGCGGAGTTTAATCCTTCATATGTTCCGCCAAAAACTGCCTTTGCTAACTCAATGCCTCCCACCAGATAAGTAATTATCATCATTACTATTCCAAATAGGAGCATTATAAACATAGTTACTATTATAACAATTAATGGTTTGTACCAAGTATAGTTCTCAAAAGTTGTTGGAAACGTTATATAATCAGATATTGACATATTTTATCATTCCTTAAATATTTTAATAAAGATGGATGAGAAAAACTCATCCATTTATTATCATTCCACTAATAAGTGTCATGACCTATTTTACTTTAACTGTTGTTTTTATTGTGTCTTTAAGGTAAATCACTTTAACAGTGTATTTTTTACCTTTTTTAAACTTTTTGATTACATTTTTCTTAAGTGTCTTTTGTGCAATTCCTTTGGAGTTGGTTTTGACCTTGTAGGTTTTGCCATTGAATTTGAATGTTATCCATTTGCCTTTAACCAATTTACCGTTAATTTTAAGCTTAGCTTTTAATGTAAACTTTTTGGCAGTCTTTTTAACAGTAACTTTACTAGCTGTAATCACCTGTTTAACTGTAACTTTATTGGAGTAAGTTTTGCCGTTGAATACTGTTTTGATTGAGTATTTTCCAGGAGTTTGTGTAATTTTTATTTTTGCTATTCCATTTTTATCAGTGAAAACAGGGGTTGTTTTGCCGCTGATTGTGAATTTCACTTCTGCCCCTGCCCCTACGGCATGTCCATCTGCAGTCACAACTTTAACTGAGAAGTATTTGCCCCCAGCATAATCGACTGAAATATCATCGTTGTTGATGATTTGAGTATCATCAGCAACTGTAAATGCTTTTATACAGCATACGAATCCTTGTTCAGCCGCATCAGTCCAAGTGCCATTATAGAGGAATTCTGATGAATTATTTATGAAGTGCTGTCTTGAATATGCCAAACCCGGCAGGCAGTTTGATTTGATTTTAACAGTGAATTCATCTCCTTGTTTAATTGGAACATATGAATCTAATTTAATTGTATGATATCCTGCAAATGGTGAAAGGCCATTTTGTACATGCATTAATTTGCCATTGACATAAATTTCAACTGTGTAGTTACTGCCAGCATCTTTGAAATATGTTTCCACACCTGCAATCAAATCGTCTTCAATAGCTACAAAGTTGTTGCGGTATTCATTCAAATCGTAAGTAATGAATGAACCCTGAAGATCATACTGGTAATTTTTGTTGTAATCAACATCATTTATGAATATGAATGCATATGCATCATTATTTTTCATGAATGTTGAGTCATAATAGGATATATAGAAATATCCTTCATTTCCGGCATCTTCTCCCCAGCTGTTTTTAAATATCCATGCACCATCTCCCGGAGGGGTTATCAAAAAGTTTTCTTTTGAATATGTGTCGTCCCAACCGACTAAAACAACACCGTGGTTTACTTTCACTGATTCATCATCGCAGTATTGTGCGCTTGTTTCTTCATTGAAAAACGGTTCGTCCTGTGCGGCATAATATCTCACATATAAGGCCCCATATTTTAAGACAGCTTTTTTCACATGGTCCATATCGGTTGCATTTGCACAGGGTCTTATGCAGACAATATCCTGGAAATGAATGCTTGAATTCACACCAATTGCCGGTGAAATTTTTCCAAGTTCATCATAGACATCATATACTGATGGGAATACTCCTAACCAACTCAATGCATAATTTGCACCAATATTAAAGCCTCCCCCTTCATGAACATTTGTTGATCCGTATCTATTGTATCTGAATGAAACATCAGCCAGGTTATTTTCAGAAATATCCATTTCAACATCCAAAAATCTTAATATTGAAGATTCCATAGCTCCAGAAATACCGAATGACCAGCATACTCCTGATGAACCTTGGTTTCTGACTGGTGTTACCCATCCCCAATCACGCAGGTCAAATTGGGAAGGGATTGATTCCACTTCTATGCTGTTATTGATTATTGGCAATTTCAATGCGGGAGTAACTGAAATCAAATCATAAATTATATTGTTTAAACTGATTGAATCATTAGCAGAGTATGTATTGTTTTCTAAAATTCGTATGGTTGAGTCGAATGCTGAATATATGTCATCATAAGTTCCGTTTAAATCCGAATTATTTTCAAACAGATTGTCTTTAATGTCATAATCAGTATCATACATGTATATTGCACTTCCATCCTGTGCGCTGTTTTTGATAAATTCAGATTTTTTCAATGTAAATGTGGATGCATCTGCAAATATTGCGCCTCCAAAGCTTCCTCTTTTGTCATCATATACTGCTGAATTATTGTTGAATCTTGAATTTGAAACTGTCATGTTTGTCCAGGAGACATATATTGCCCCTCCATCAAAAACTGCAAGATTGTTTGTGAAGTTACAATTATCCACATCAAGAATACCTTCCAATTGTAAAATGGCTCCTCCGAATTGGGAATAACAATCAACAAAATTGGAATCTATTATTTCAACGGTTGGTTTTTCACCTGAACTGTATGCATCAGTAAAAATTGCCCCTCCATTTTTTTCGGAGTTGACATCGTTGAAATTACAATTTTTCAAATATGCCTCCTCTATATCTTTCAGTCCTATAGCTCCGGCTGTAAGGTTGGCATGCAAATTGATAAAGGTTGTGTTTACAATCTCCAATCTTCCACTTCCCATAATTGCAGTAGTGTATTTGGAAGTGGTATTTGCGAATATTGAGTTGAAAACACCAGTAAATGATAGTCCTTCGGTTTTAATAAACCCCCATTTTAAATTTTTAGAACTTCTCATCAGGGAATTGTTGAAGATTAAATTAGACCTGTGTCCAAAGATTACTCCTTCTGAAGCTGTACAGTCAAGGAATTTATCATCGTTACTGATATATGTTGCCAGTGCAGTTAAAATTATTCCATATTCAGCTGCACAGTTTTCAAAAGTCACATTATTTGTTGTTACTGTAGATTCAGAATTGATATATAAAACACTGCCTGAATAGGAGTTAGCGTTTCTGAAAACCAGATTATTTATGGTAATGTTGGTTCCGGTAACGCTGAAAATTGCTGATATATTATTCGCATCAATAATGTGGTTGTTTCCGTTAATGACAAAATTGTTTTTTACAAAACTGATTCTGGTAAAGTTATCAGTATCATTGTCGAATTTATAATCATGAGTTATTTCTAAAATGTCTGTAGAACTGTTTATATCATTTTCTAATTGAGTAAATGAATTTTTACTTAAATTATCATTTCCTGTTGGATTTTGACTATCTTCACCTATGATAGTCTCTTCCACGATTTCCAAATGTTCTCCCTTATCTTCACTCAAATCATCATCTGAAATTGATTCAGTCGCACAAACTGCACCTAAAGATATAAAAAG
>NZ_CAMVPN010000121.1 GCF_947169325.1 uncultured Methanobrevibacter sp.
TCGTCGTTCCAGTCTTCTTCATCGGTGTCGTCGTCTTCGTAATCTGAATCGTCCCAATCGTCGTTCCAGTCTTCTTCGTCGGTGTCGTCGTCTATGTCTTCATCCCAGTCTTCATAATCGGTTTCGTCGTCTTCGTAATCTGTATCGTCCCATTCGTCGTTCCAGTCTTCTTCATCGGTTTCGTCATCTTCGTAGTCTGTGTCGTCTATGTCTTCGTTCCAGTCTTCGTCATCTAAATCGTCATAATCATCGTCCCAGTCGTCATCATCCAAATCATCAATTTGATCGATACTTTCTAAATCATTATCTATTGCAACATTTTCATCTGCGTGTATATTTTCTTGTGCATATGCTGCTGAAATTGACAGCATCATGACAAGCAATGAAAATATAATCATTTTTGTTTTAAATTTCATATTTTTAACCTCGATTTTAATTTTTATTTTGAATTCTCTTAAATAACTTGAAATAATGTTTTTAGCTTTGGAGGATTTTATTTTAAATAGTAAAATAGCCATTTTTTAGTGCATTTATTTTTATAAAAAATAAAGATTCAAGCTAAAAAATTATTTCTAATATACTTTAAATATTGTAAAAAAAGCGGGAAAATCCCTAAAGTTTTTTTTAAGGGATTGTGATTTTAATCACGCCAAATAATGCGAAAACTGAAGTGTTTTCTACAATAAATGGTGCATTAACGTTATGTTTTTTAAAGAGAACATAATCGTGGTTATCTTCTTTCTCGGTGCTGGTAACGGTATCAAATTCACTGACTTCAGGTAGATTGTCATAACTGTTATTCTGTTTAGTGAAGCTGGTGTTGGTGCATTCGCATCCGATTACATGATAAAATGTATGCTGAATGTCTTCGGACATGTTGTATGATAGGCAATTGGCCTGTTGGCTAAGTTTAATGATTTGCATATCTATTCTCTCATCGCAATTGCTGGATGTGTCGTGCCTGCAATCTCCAGCATCGGATATTTGCAAATCAGACTTCATACCATCATATGAATCAATATAAACGCTCTGCATTGCTTTTAAATCGGATGTTTGCTTTGTTAACTCAATGTTGTCGTGAATGATCGCCATATCCGAAACATTGCTGTCTAATTCCTCATCCTCATCCAAATCAGAATAATTCATGATTGAATCAGTATCCGGATAAAAAGTGTAATCTGAATAATATTTACTGTTTCTTAATGTTGAATCACTATTGGACGATGGAATTGTGGCCATTGTGTTATGAGTGGTTGGCATGTTCATGATTTTATCGAAAATATCAAAAAATGCGTTCATGTCAACTAAATTCATAAAGCTGGACTTTGCATATTTCGCCCCGGCATCTATAAAACCAATCAGGTTATCTTTCAGATTGTCAATGGTCTTAAGATCAATAATATAGGTGTTGGCGTTGAAAACATCTCCGATTTCACTTTCATCAATCAGGTTTTTCACTGAATCCAATTTCAGATAATCGAAATATTCGCTGTAATCTGAGTCGGCTTGCCAGGAGAAATCTTCGCCGGTAAAGTCATCAAGAATATCATTTACAGCTTCAGGACACATATTGTCCAGGTATTGAAAATTAGAAAATTTTTCATCACTGTCACGTTCATTGAATCCATCTTCAAGGTCATATTTTGGAGATTGTGAATATGCGGATGATTTGTGAATGGCAAAATCCTTGTTAAAAGAAATGCCAGCAGTAGCTGAACTGCCTTTGCCTATGACATTAAAACCGTGGTCTGCACCAGCTTCATTGCCATTAAATTTATCTGGTGAGATATTCGGTTTGACATTCTCTTCTGAGATATTCTTATCATCATCGTCAATAACACTATCTTCCAAAATGGAATCTTCGCTAACGCTATCTTGACTGGAGTCTAATTCGATGAAATCGGAAGTTACGGCTCCATCGTCAATTGTAGTATTGTCTTCTGCGCTAACGGCAGACATTAGCATGAATATTGCTATCAATGAAAATATGATTATTTCTTTTCTAAATTTCATATTCGCAACACATGGAGAAGTTTATCGATAATCTAATAAATAATTTTTGTTTTTTAATTTCGAAGGATTATGCTTGAAAATTATTTTTTAATACTGTTTAATATGTTATATCTATCAAACTATAGTTTTTAATCTCTTTTTTTCAAATAATTTCCAATTGTGGCAGTTAACATCTTTTGTTCAAAGGAATTGAATTCCTGTTTGAAGAGCTATTGATGATATTGCCGGTTTTTTCTTCAACAAATTCGATTGATTTTGTTAATCTCTTTATGTTTTCAGTATGGTCCTGTTCCCAGGTGGGAATAATATTATTGTAAAAATCATCATGGAAATTAATGCTGATTCCTCTTGCAAATGTTCTCCATGATAATTCCATTGGGATTCTAACGCATTGCCAGCATTCTCTAAACTTATTTTCATTATCAATCAATTCCAAACGTGAAAACAATCGTGAAAACAGGACTAAAAATTCATCATCTATTTTCTCATTAGTCATTCCTGATAAGCAGTTGTAAAAGACATTCAGATAATTTTTAGGAGTTATTGAATATAATAACTCCTCATTCTTAGCTATATCAAATAATATGTATTTGAAAGGATGCATTATCGGATAAGGGGCGTAATCAATAAAGATGTCTTCATCAAACTTATTGAAAAAGGAATTTGTATTGCTTAAAATTTTATGGATTTCTCTCTCAATTTCGGGAAATTCTTCAATTATGTTCTTATTGGATGAAAATGACATGTAGGATTCATCATTTAAAAAAAATGAGTTTGTAGAGAATGGATAACAGTTATTTTTCTTTAATCTTGAAAATATTTGTGCCACAACACTTGAAAATGGTCCTTCTTCAGCCCAGTAAAATGGCAATTGTTTATACAAAGGATGGTCGCATCCAAGTTCTTTTTTAATTTTAAAAATCATTTTCTGAAGTCTATAATGGGATATTGCAATGTTTTTTTCCTTCAGTTGGTATAATAAGAACTTCAATAAGTCATTTGTAATAACATATTTATTTTCATGTTGTGTCATACTATCTCACAAAATTTCTAAGTGAATATTTAATTTTGTTATTTTAACTATTAATATCAAATTACTGTTTTCCAATGAAATTCTTTTCAAAATTTCAGTCGGAGTGTAATTAAAAATAATAAATTAATTGCATAAATGATAAATGACTTTATGCAATTTCTTTTTTTGATTTTGATTGATTGGCATGCCTTCAGTATTGATTTCAGATTCAATTTTTTTGTCAATTTCTTTGTCAATATCCTTTTCACATAAAGAAATTTCATTTAAATCATCAACAATATCAAGAATATTGTTTAAATAATGAATTGGGAACAGATTAATTTTTGGAATAAAATTATCAATGAAATCGTCATTTGGAATCGGTTGATAATCGGTAATTATTCCATTTTTTTGATATAATGAATATTTATTTTCAATTTCTTGTTTTACAGTCATGTGGGTATTTGAACTATTTGCATCATTCGCATAAACGATATAAACATGGCATGCATAATGTTCTGTTAAAAATGAATTTAACTTGTCTGTTGAACCCTTAAATTCTCTAAATAATGTGGGAATTGCAATTAAAATAGTTTCAAGGGGTTTAATTTTTAATTGAACTGCCATTTCATCCTCATAATGAGTATATATTTTTTTAATATTGTTTTGATTTAAATTGCTTATGGGGCAATCTCCTCTTTGAATTTCGCATGCATTCTCTTTTAATGTGCAAATGTTCTCTTTAAAGAATTTTTTCAAAGGTTTTTTGTCTAATTTGTCTCCTTTAAATTCTATAAAGAATAAAGATAGTTTGTTCTTTTTGTTGAAAGTAAAATAAATTCCATCAACGATTGCAGAAGATTCTTTTTGTCCGTATAGGTCCAATATTAATTGTTCTATATTTAACATTTTAACATCAGATTAGACTAGGGATGTTGGATTTTCACCTTTAGATGAAGAGATGTCAGTAATTTTCTCATAATATTTGCCTTCTTCTAAATTAAGCAACCAATTAATAAATTTAAGGAATTCAAGTTCGTCAGAATACATAGTCATCACATCTTATTCAAATTCGTCTTTCCAGTCTGTTTCAAATCTAACAGAATTTAATATGTGATATGGATCTGCTAAATTTTCATAAATCTCATTTAAATTGGCCATGTCAATCTCACTAATGTTAAATTTCTTTTTGTTTTCATCCACAGGTTTTGTTAAAAAGAAACTCACGTTATCATCCATTTTCTCTTTTTTGCAATAAACTTCCATAGCTTCAATAATGAATGGACTATGTGAATTAAGATAAATTTTTACATTTAGTTCTTTAGCCATGTCCACCAAAAGTTTAACTAATTTTATTTGCAATCCTGGATGCAGATTTACTTCAGGTTCATCAATTATCAACCATGTTCCTTCAGATATTGATTTGTTGGAGAGTAATAACTGTATTAATCCCATTTGTTTATATCCTGAAGCAATATTTCTTACATCATAAATATCTCCGTTTGTTCTGAAAGTAAACTCGTTTTTTTCATTGTCAAATTCAAATAAACCCCCAATCATATCATATAGTTCAGTTTCAAATTTTTTCTTATATTTAATATAGATTTCTTCCAATGCTACTGAATTATAAGACTGTTCTTGAATTAAGTTTTCTATTAGGGATATGGAATGATAAGGACTAGAATTGTTATTAATAACAATTCCATTTGGAGTATTTCGAATTTTAAAACCTAAAACTTGAATATTATCGATGTAAATTACTTTATTAATTTTAAGTTCATCAATCTCATTTACATTTAAATTCAAATTAACTGCATCATTTTCAAATTCCATTTTAAAATCAAATAATTCTTTATTAGGATCATTAAAATTAATTTTTCCACCAGTCAATGATTTTAAAGAAGATGGTCCGAATTCTCCAAGCAATAAAAAATTAATCACCCTTCCTAAATAGGCATAGTTCTTTTTATTAATGTCTATGCTATCTTTAATGGAATTAAAGTCGTTCTTACAATTTTCAT
>NZ_CAMVPN010000122.1 GCF_947169325.1 uncultured Methanobrevibacter sp.
GCTGACGGTCATGCCGTAGTTGGAGCTGATGTCAAATTCACAATCAACGGAAAAACCGCCACTGTAAAATCCAACAAAAATGGAGTGGCTGAAATAAAGATAACCTACGGTCCTGGAAAATACGCAGTCAAAACCACATACAACGGCAAGGCATATAAAAATACCGTCACTGTAAAGCATGTCATTACGACCAGCAAGGTGACAGTCAAAAAGACAGCCAAGAAGTTTACCTTGAAGGCAACCCTTAAGATCAACGGTAAATTGGTTAAGGGCAAATGGATAACTTTCAAGTTTGCCGGCAAGACCTACAAGGTCAAGACCAACTCCAAAGGTGTTGCGCAAAAGGCATTAACTAAAAAGGTTATTAACAAACTCAAAAAAGGCAAATCCTACACAGTCAAGGTGACTTACCTTAAGGATACAATAAAGACAACCGTTAAAGTAAAGTAGATGATTGACTTCATCTACAATTTTTTTTCTATTGATTTTTCAGACAATTCCATCATGTCAAATAATTGATTTTAAAGTTAATCTAATTGATATCTTCTTTTTTACTTTTCATCTAATGCATCAGAATTCACATTACCATAAGGGTTTTTGCAATTCTATTCTTCTTTTAAATGGCGATATATATCAAACACTTTTCAAAACTGAGTTTTCAATGACAAAACTGGGATGTTAATGTTAATTTAATGGATGAATTAAAAAGTGGTGTGCTATCGTCCAATTCCCGCATAATGAATCGTTAGTGTGCCTGGTTTTTTGTGATATTGTAAATAACTTAATGTTAAATAGGGTGTTTCATAAATTATTATTCATGAAACTCCTAAAAATAACGTTCATTCTGCTTTTTTTAATCATTTCAATGGGGCTTGCATCCGCCCAGGATTGTGCAAATGACACGGTTAATGCAGATATTTTTCAAACAGAAGATGCTGGATCTTTCAGTGATTTGAAAAATGACATTGACACTACCAATGCCACTTTGGAGATAACAAAAGACTACATTAACGACAACTGTTCCAACGGCATTAGAATTGAAAAGGACAATATCACCATAAATGGAAACGGCCATGCTCTTGATGGGAATAATAAAGCAATTTTTTATAATGCAGCGACAAATACAACGCTTAACAATCTTATTTTAATGAATGCCTATTATGTGAGTGGTTCTGCAGTCTATAATTCTGGATTGCTCATTTTGAATAATGTTACTTTCATAAACAATAGTGCAAATGTGGGTGCGGCAATTATGAATTTCGGTTCAATTGTTTTGAATGGTTGTACTTTTATAAACAATAGTGCTAATATGGGTGCGGCAATATCAAGTGGGGGTTCAGTTATTTTGAACGATTGTACTTTTATAAACAATACTGCGGGTTCAGGAGGTGTAATCTATAATAGTGGAGTAATGGATTTCGACGGTGCAGTCTTTATCAATAACACAGCACAGTTTGGCAGTGCAATCTGTAATGATGGAGCAGTGGATTTGGTTGATGGTGTTTTTATTAATAATTCCGCAGAACGTAGTGGTACGGTCTATAATGGGGGATTGCTGGATTTGGTTGATGGTGTTTTTATTAATAATTCCGCTCAGCAGGGAGGTGCAATCATTAATGCCGGATCTGTGGATTTGGTTGATGGTGTTTTTATTAATAATTCCGCTCAGTATGGTGGTGCGATTTACGATTTATCAAATATCAGCTGTAAAAACTCGAAATTTATGGATAATGCTGCCTTGTTTGGAAGTGCAGTTTATACTATTAATGCATTAGAAAGGGTTAGTTTCGATTCTTGCCGTTTTGAATCAAAATATTCCGGCAAATATGGTCTTGTCGTTAATCATAATTCGAATTTGCTGATTAATAATTCTCTTTTTACCAATTCGTCTGCAGAATACGGCTCTGCAATATTCATATGGTCAGGTTACGCAATAACTATCAATAACACTCATTTCATTGATTTGAAAGCCGCTCAAACCGCAGGTGCAGTTGCAGCATATGGGTATGAAAGGATAACCGTTGAAAATTCCAGATTCATAAACACCACTTCAGCTAAAAATGGAGGTGCGGTTTTCATTGATAAAAATAATGGACAACTTACAGAAGGCAGTGTAAATATCTACAATTCTTCTTTTATAAAATCTTCAAGTAATTTTGGAGGGGCATATGTCCAATTGTCCAATAACTTGACTGTCTCCAATTCAACATTTGCTCGCTGCCGTTCGAATTATGACGGCGGTGCAATCTATCTTTCGGATGTTTCAGCAGAAATCAGAAACTCTTCATTCGTTTCAAACAGAAATGGTGAGCATGATGATTACCCGACATATGGCGGTGCAATATACTGTGATTATGGGAATTTAAGCGTCCATGGTTCAAGATTCATCAACAACTCTGCATTTATTGGCGGTGGCACAATAGGCATTTACGATTCACTGTATCTAATTTCAGATTCGGCATTTGACGGCGGTGAAGCTATTCATGCTACCTTTAAAAGGAACGGATCTCGAGTGGTCAACTGTCCTGGAAATTATTCGATTTGTGATGATGAGGTATTCTATCCACAGGTGGTAATTGGTTCGATACCTGAGTTGAAATTGCTTACTAATGAAATAGACGTGGAGAATCTTCCTATACGTTTTGATTTAAGGGATTTCAATTGGAATGCTTCAGTAAAAGACCAGGGTTATTCTACTGCCTGCTGGGCATTTGCATCTGCAGAGGCATTGGAATCAGCATTATTGAAATCATCCGGTTTGAATATTCATTTTTCAGCAAACAATATGCAAAACACAATGCTGTTATATTCAAGATATGGTTCTGCTCATATGGGCGGGGCCAATAACTTAGTCGCTGCAGGTTATCTTTTAAGCTGGCTGGGTCCGATACCTGAGGAAAATGATACATTTGATGAAGTCGGCAAAATATCCCCTATATTCCAGTCTAATTTGCACGTTCAGGATATAGTGTTTTTGAGTAATGTGAATCATGATAATGTGGACCTTATAAAAAGGGCCCTTCTTAATTGCGGTGCATTGAGATGCAACATTTATGGGGATGGTATACGTAGTGGAATATATCCGTATTATGATTCCAATACCTGCTCCCAGTATGTTTCATTGGATTTGAAGATGGACCATGCTGTTGCTGTCATCGGATGGGATGACACTTTCTCGGCGGATAATTTCATATTAACTCCTCCTGGAGATGGGGCTTGGATTTGTCAGAACAGTTATGGTGAGGAATTCGGTGACGGAGGACACTTCTATGTTTCATACTATGACAAGACACTTGGTGTGGATTCTTTCAGCATTGCAGGAGTTCTGTTTGAAAATACCGTTTCATACAATAAGAACTACCAGTATGATTTTAGAGGAACGACTAGTTTTCTGTATGGGGCGGATGTTGGCAGGCATGGCATGCCCATCACTTATTCAAACAGGTTCACTGCAGTCGATGATGATTTGGTGGCAGCAGTCGGCACCTACTTCAACCAATCAGGCATAAATTTCACAATCAAGATTGAAGTAAATGGCGAAACTCTTCTAACGCAGGAGGGGGTCTCTCCCTATATGGGATATCATACCATTAAACTAAACAATTACGTTCCGGTTAAAAAAGGTGACGAGTTCGCTGTTTATGTGACATCAAATATGATGCCCATATCAGAATCTCCAAGACTAAAGTACGAAGCCAACGTTTCAATGACTGATTATTGGGGCAACTGGACAGATTTATTTGTTGAAAAGGGAATTGTTGCCTGCATAAAGGCATACACTGTTGGGGATGATTCCAGAATCATTGACAATAGGGACATTTCAGTTGATTATGCAGGGGGCAAATTCTTCAGCGTTAAAGTCACCGATGGTGACGGGCATGCCGTTGTTGGTGCAGTTGTTGAGTTCACATTCAATGGCAGGACAACTCCTGTCAAAACAGACAGCAATGGAATAGCCAAAATCAAGATTACGCAGACTCTTGGAAAATACTCCATTAAAACGGTATACAACGGCAAAACCTACACAAACAAGGTTAGCGTAAAGCAGGTTCTCACCGCAAGCAAAGTGACTGTGAAAAAGACAGCCAAGAAGTTTACCTTAAAGGCAACCCTTAAGATCAACGGTAAATTGGTTAAGGGCAAATGGATAACTTTCAAGTTTGCCGGCAAGACCTACAAGGTCAAGACCAACTCCAAAGGTGTCGCTCAAAAGGCATTGGGTAAAAATGTCATCAAAAAGCTCAGGAAAGGCAAAACCTACACTGTTAAGGTCACTTACCTTAAGGATACCATAAAAACAACAGTTAAAGTTAAGTAGATGATTGATTTCATCTACAATTTTTTCTATTGATTTGGGGCTTTCTTTCAGGCTGGAAGGATTCTCATTATGGTTATCCTTTGCCAACCTTTGAAGTGATGACAGATTCATAATCGTAAGTTCCGAACAAAAAATAGTAATGCGCTTTTCTGTTGTGTTCTGCTTTCATTATATTGCCTGATTCTTCAAGGATTTTGCCAGGTATTTAGCTTCATTTTCTTCATCGCTTTTGGGCCAGATGTCTTCAGATGTATTCCATGTTATTGCTGTTTTTGCAGTATGGTCCGTTATCGGATTTTATGATTTTCAAAAGTCCTCAAATTCATGCCCTAAGTGTAGGTGGAGCGGTGATGATGTCATGATCGTGATGTTTTTGTCTTTAAAGTGTTCTTGAGATTGACCAATCTTTTTAGCCATCACTGATTCAATCCCTTTTTTTGGCAATTATTATTTTTGGAGATGCAATATGCTATACAGGCAGGTGTGTGGAAATGTTACATAATTCATACATAGCGTATGTGATTTTTATAGGTATTTTCATTGTTTCATAAATAAATATAAAGTGTTATATACTAATCTTGAATAAAATTATAATCATATATGCAAAATTCTTTTTTTTTATTCGGATATGAGCATATAGGGAGAATTAAAATGAACAAAAAAATATCAATATTGGGACTGTCCACTAATTAGTATTTTGTTTTAATATCGATGTACATGGGAAATGC
>NZ_CAMVPN010000123.1 GCF_947169325.1 uncultured Methanobrevibacter sp.
CTTTCATGCTTAACCCTTCTTACTTTTTTCTTTAGCTTCTTCAATCCATTCAAATCTGCCTAAATTGGTTTGTCTCATAGTGAGAGGAATTTTTGAGTTCCTGTTATTTTCAATATTGTTGGTAGATTCGTCTTTAATTGATACGCTAACTGCTCTAGCTCTAACCAAGTCGCCTTCATCCAAGGTTTTGTTGGATTCTTTAGCAAGCAATGCTCCTCTTTTAGCATCATAATTAATATAGTCATCAGTTACTTGGGAAACATGTATTAAACCGTCCATAGGACCAATCCTTACAAAAGCACCATAATCAACAATATCGATTACTTCACCATCAAAGATTTCATGTTGTTCAGGTTTGAAGAAAATTGCTTCAAAGACAACATTATGATATGAAGCTCCATCACCCATAATGAGTCTACCTTCACTAATTTCAACAATATTGTTAACGCAGATAAGTAAACCAAGTTTTTTGTCTAAACGACCCTCATAAGTTTCGTTTAGAGTTTCGATAGCGACTTCTTCAAGAGGACTTTCAAACTTGTAAGGTGGAATTCTTACAGTATCCTCAATTCTTGTTTTATAATACAAAATAATCCCTCATTTTATTAATAAGTTTAATTAATATTATATTTTACCTTCAACAGCAATATATTTTTTTTGCCTTAAATATGCAACTGTTATTCCTTTATCTTTTGCACGATTTTTCAATTCAA
Organism: uncultured Methanobrevibacter sp.; assembly: GCF_947169325.1. Classification (GTDB taxonomy): domain Archaea; phylum Methanobacteriota; class Methanobacteria; order Methanobacteriales; family Methanobacteriaceae; genus Methanocatella. Next base: position 714 of record NZ_CAMVPN010000123.1, read on the forward strand.
TGTCATTTGTAGCTAAAACTTCTGAAACTCTAAGTAACGCGTCATCCACAGTTTCATTTTCTAATAATGAAATATCCTTTATTTCAATTTTTGAAGAATTAGCTAATTTCAAAGCCAAATTTGCATTCAACCTTGTTTTTCCTTTATTATTTTTTTTCAAACCCTTCAATTCATTGATAACAAAGCTTGGAGTAGTTAATTTATAAGAAGGTAATATTTTTTCAAGTTCAGTGATTATATCAACATTGAACTGAAAAGGAACCATAAAAAAATTGGTATCTATTACAACTTCTTTAGAGTCCATCATATGCCCTCTATTTAATAATACCGTAACCTATCAATCTCCAACGGGCTCCAACTCTACGACTTAAAGCAACCCTGTCTCCAGGACTTGCACAAACCGGCAATTTAAGAGTAACATCAACATCATTTTTCTTTGCGGATGTGACAACACCAATAGTTGTTGTAGTACCACAGTTAATCATTAACGGCTCTTTAATCTTGATTGGAGTAACATCACTTTCTTCTTTAGTACCTACAACACGGTCAAGCAAATTAGCTTCCATACTAAATGCATCCAATACATCAGGCAATGTACCTTCTTCACCGGCAACAGTACCTGATAAAGAATCTGATTTAGTTAATGAAGGATCCAATTTGGTTGCAATACCTACAAGTCCGCCAGGACCTATTTCTTCAACTTGCTCTCCGTTGGCTTCAAGGCCGATAATTTCAGATTTTAAAGTGAGTCTTTCACCATCGTTAGTAGGTCCAGGCCTAATTTCAATGGTATCCCCTAATTTGAAAGTACCTTGAATTAAAGTACCTCCTATGACTCCTCCCTTAATCTTATCAGCACCGGAACCTGGTTTGTTAATGTCAAATGATCTTGCTACATGCATTAAAGCAGTATCATCGACATTTCTTTCCGGAGGTTGAATTTGCTTAAGCATTGCTTCAATTAAGATATCTACATTTGCACCTTGTTGAGCAGATACAGGTATTATTAAAGCATCTTCAGCGCAAGTACCTTTAACAAATTCCTTAATTTCATTATAACTTTCAATAGCTCTTTCTTTTGAAACAATATCAATCTTGTTTTGAACTACGATAACATCCTTAACGCCGATTACATCAAGCGCCATGAGATGCTCTTTAGTTTGTGGTTGTGGACAAGACTCATTTGCAGCAATTACCAACACTGCACCATCCATAATTGCAGCACCAGATAACATAGTTGCCATAAGAGTTTCGTGACCTGGAGCATCAACAAATGATACTTTTCTAATCAATTCAGTTTCACTGCCACAGATTTCACAAGTTTCAGAAGTAGTATAACATTCAGGTTCTCCGCATTTAGGACATTTTCTGAATTCAATGTCTGCATAACCTAAACGGATAGAAATACCTCTTTTTGTTTCCTCACTGTGGGTATCAGTCCATACTCCTGATAATGCTTTGGTAAGAGTAGTCTTACCGTGGTCTACATGACCAACTAAACCTATGTTAACATCTGACTGTACGTTCACAGATAACCACCTTTTTTAATAAATTTAATTCAACTTAAAAGTAAAATAAGAAAAATAGTTAAACTATTCTTCCTCTTCTTCACCAGCACCAAGAATATCAGCTATTGATTTGCTTCCAGCTTTTGTAACTACAGTGTTGATTTGTACAATATCTTCAGCAATAGTGTTTCCTCTTACGGTTTTTCTTCTTTTAACACCATCTGCTTTAGGATGATAACCGATACCACCAGTTAATAAACTTTTGATTCTTCTAGTACCAGAAACATCTTTTTTCATAGTAAAACCGTTTTTGTCACTACCACCAGTAATTTTTAAAGTGTAACCGTCTAAGCCAACAAGTCCACCATCAAATTCATCACCGATAACTAATCCATTGAAAGCTTTAGTTTCATCGATTTCAACTTGATAAGATTCAGCTTTTTCAGACACAACTACTTTGAATGCCATGGTATTCCTCCTTAATTTTTAATAACCCAAATTTATTATTCAAAAAGACCAAATTTACCCCAATCAGGGTCTTGTTTACGTTTAATCTCTAAAAATTCATATAAAGTTTCATATTCATCTTCAGTTAATTTTTCCTTAAATTCCCTTTCAATGAATTTGTAATGTTTTTCAGGGATATCAACATATAATTCATCCCCTTCTTCAAAATGCTTTCCGACAACAGCATCCTTAATTGCCATAGCCACCCTTTGACCTCTTGGAATGCTAGGTAATGTTTCACCCTTATCTTCCATACTGGCTATAACACCAACATATTCTCCATTTTTGTTAATCAATGTCTGACCCTGTTTTACAGTACCGCTAATTGATTCAATTCCAATAATAGCAGGTTTACTTTGACGGAAAACGAGTTTTGGTAAAGACATGAATTTTGCAGGCTTAATGATAGCATCGTAAAATGCTTTCTTCTTGGCTTGCTCCATTTCGTCAATCCATGCTTCATAATCTTCAATAATCTGATAGATTACATCACCCTTAAAGAGCTTAACATCAGATTTGTTAAGATCCTCTTGAGAATTAGGATGAACATCAACATTAAAAGCAATGATTGCACCATGTTCATCATTTTCTTTTAAAGCGATTGATGAATTGATTATATCTCTACGATTAACATCACCGATGTTTGCTTCACGAATAGGAATTTCCAATTCCCTTAACAGCTTAACAATAGCTTCAAGTGAACCTAATGTATCCGCTTTAACCAAGACACCCTCATCTTCAGTGCTGATGGTAATGTCTTCAATTTCCTTTAAGATTTCCTCTTCAACATTTTCGTCTTCACTTAAAACCCTAAGCGGAGATCCTGAAACAACATCATCCAAATTAGGAGCTGCGATTTTGATACCTGCTGCTGCAACTACCTCATCGAACTTTTGGAATTTCTTTTTAGAATCCCTCATCTCTTCCAGTGGAAGCGGCCTTAAAATGGATCTGATTTTTGTTGTTAAGACTTCGTTTGAAGAAGTCATTAAAGCGATTTCGTCATTAGTCCGTAAAACACCATCATAAATGATACTATCAATAGTTAGGCCTAATCCTGTTTCTTCTTTGATTTCCAGAACAGTACCTTTAGCAGGAGCGTCTTCATTGATTTCGAGTTGAGCAGTCAAATATTCCTGAGCCAAACCTAAAAGCATTGCTAAAACTTCAATAATTCCTTCACCAGTTCTTGCACTAATTGGAATGATAGTAATCTGGGAAGCGAAATTACTGATTCTGTCAAATCTTTCAGACTGGAAACCTTCCTTGTGAAGTGTACCTACAATTTCATAAACCTTAAGGTCAACTTCCTGTTGAACACTAGGAGCCTGTTGACTGAAAGATTCCTTAAAAGAAGCCCCTTCATGTGGTTCCCAACCAAAAATCATGTCAATCTTGTTGGCAACTACTATAAAAGGAGTCTTATACATCTTGAGAATGTTTAAAGCCTCATAGGTTTGCGGTTTAAAACCTTCATTAATGTCAAGAATCAATACTGCTAAATCTGCCAAAGCTCCACCACGTTTCCTTAAACTGGTGAATGCTGCGTGACCTGGAGTATCAATGAAAAACAAACCTGGAATTAAATCCTTGATAGTTAATCTGGATATAAAATTTCCACAGATTTCTTCAATGGTATCGTTTGGAATTTCAGTAGCACCAATATGTTGAGTAATACCCCCAGCTTCCCTATCGGCTATGGTACTGCCTCTAATATAATCTAGGAGTGTTGTTTTTCCATGGTCCACATGACCCAAAACTGATACAATCGGGGATCTGATTTTCATAGTATCTTTTTTTATAATAAATTTCTAAATTTAAATCTATTCGTAAATTAAATCATTGTCAACGATTTTATAATCGCAAATTTCATCTTCGTTAAAGAAAAGAGCAATTTCTCTTTCTGCAGATTCAGGAGCGTCTGAAGCATGAATAATGTTTCTACCGGTATCCATACCAAAGTCTCCTCTAATAGTTCCAAGATCTGCTTCTAAAGGATTTGTTGCACCAACTAATTTCCTAATAGTAGTAATAGCTTCTTCTCCTTCAATTACCATAGCTAATGATGGGGATGAAGTGATGTATTCTACTAAACTTGGGAAAAATGGTTTTTCAGCATGTTCTCCATAATGAGTTTTAGCTA
>NZ_CAMVPN010000124.1 GCF_947169325.1 uncultured Methanobrevibacter sp.
GGAATGAAAATCGAAAAAAGGATTTTGAAAATCAACAAAGTTTTTGAAAGAGTCTCATGTTTCAACAGATAAAATTAAATTTGAAAAACAAAATATAATATTACAAATAGCATAAAGAATGTGAAAAAATGCAAATAAATGGGTCATTAAGATTGAAATATAAAACAGAAGAGTCCGCATCATTGATATATAATTCATTGGAAATTGACAATGAAAACTATGTCGAAGGCAGCATTGATGATAGGACTATCGATTATAAAATAAATAGCAAAAGCCTGGGAAGTTTCCTTGCAACAGTCGACGATTTGATTGCATCAGAGATAGTTGCCGAAAAAATCCTAGAAAAAACAAATGAACAATGAAAAGTTTTAAATAACTAAAAATAATAAATATATACATTTAATATAAAATTTATTCGTTAGAGTGTGTAATTTATGGCATGTCATTATCATCCAGAAAGAGAAGCCACAGACATCTGTGCAATATGTGGTAAAGAGATTTGTAAAGAATGCGGATTGGAAATTGCAGGTAAAATTTACTGTAAAGACTGTTTGGAAAAGATTGTTGGACTTGGAGTAGCAAGCTCCGCTCAGGAAACCGTTGCTGAACCAGAACCTGAACCTGTCCAAGAAAACATATACCAACCACAGGAAGAATACGAAATACCTTACGCTCAAGAAGAGCCTGCACAGGAATACAAAGTAATCAGTGACGATTCACCATACAACATAAAGGACAATATCGAATACTCTGGAGGATTAGAGTCATCTTACATAAGTGAGGATGAAAGCATCTACCAACAACAACCAGAAGTTGCACAAAACGAATACGAACCTCAAGAAGAAGTAATACAGCAAGCGGCTGCTGAGTCTGACTACATCTATCCTGACCACAGCTACGAACCTGAAACAACCAGCGCAAGAAAAGACCTTGAGGACAAATATGAAAAATATCTAGATGACTTGTACTTCGATGAAAAAGAAGTGCCGTTAGGAGAACAGCTTGCAAAAGATGAAGAGCAATACGGTTCCCTGACCAGAAAAGAATACAAACCTAGACCTGTTGAAGAGGCACCTCAACAAGTGGCTCCTGAAAAACCAGTTGTGAAAAAGGCAATCCCAAGAAATGAGACTCCTGAAGAAATGGAAGCCAGAATCAGGGCAGAAATACTTGAAGAGCAAAAATCCCTCAAAGACAAACATGGCGACGACAAAAACATCCACAACCTGAATTATCAGGAAGAAAAAGAGCCGATGGGAGTCGTTGACATACTGTTAACATTAGTATTGATTATCGTGATTTTAATTGTATTATACTACATCATATACCTGTTCTTCCTAAATGCAACCTACACAACATTTATGGATGCAGTATTTGCACTTAAAAACCCACAAAACGTAATTAATCATTTATTAACTTCAATCCAACAATAATGAAATATTTTCATTATTTACCTTTTTTTTAAATTTTTCAAGACTTTCATCATTTTTATATCCCAATATCCTGATTACTGAAGGATATGAATCAATGTATTGTGAAATTACCTTTTTCGGTATCGGATTTTCCAGAATGCTTAAGATTCTCTGGCGGAAGTGTGTTGAAAATCCCTGAAGAATTGCATTTTCCAAATCGGCAATATCATCAAACGGCCTGTTGTCAATTATATTTTTGGCCAGTTTTTCATTGAAGAGATTCAAACCGGAGAGATCCTCAAATGAGTAGCTGTTTGCGGTGCCCAAAATGGCATCGACGTCACGGATTCCGTATATGATTGAATCGTTTTTGATTTCACGCCTTAAAACTTCAATGGTTTTTGAAGGCATCATGTCAAGGACATTGTCAAAATTATCTTCCAAAATGCTTTCACGAATAAGGGTGCCGCTGACCCCACCAATGCGTTCAACAAAAATGAATTTGCCTTTATAGTCAAAGCCAATTTTGCTCAATGAGTTTGAAAATGAGGTTATTACATAATTGTCCTCTTCCAGTTTGCCTTCAAGCAGAACCTCTTTTGTTGTCTTGTCCACTATCTTATAGGGCTTTGAAGCAATGTGATGACCCATATTGATTCTTTTTAGGATTTCATCCATTCCTTCGACAGGCTTATATCCCCGAGGAATATAATCGGTGTTGAGCGCCTGAAACATCTTGCAAAGACATAGGGAATATTGTCCGGAACCCATGATTCCCATTGGAGGGCCTTCAACGACAATGTCTGCACCAACAGAAATTGCAATTTCCGCCCTAAGTTCCCTTGGCAATATATATGGTATACCTCTACCACTCCTCTCAAACAAGCCAGGTACAATAGCTACAAATAACGACTTAGGAAACATATGTTTTGCAGTTTTCATGCAATGAAAATGACCGTTATGTAAAGGATTATACTCAGTGAAATCGGCTATCAAAATGTCCTCGGAATCACTGCCGGAAATTTTGCATTCCTCATCAAGGTCTCTAAAAAACAATTCCTTATCACGCATGAGAATGTTTGAAACTAAAGACATGAAATTAAATATGACTCTTAAATTAAAAAAACTTATCTTTTAAAAATACAAATATTAGATTAAAGAATAGGGGAATTGACAATGGATTTAGTTATAAAAAATTGCAAATTAGCAGATAAGCCAGGAGAATACCACATAAAAGTCATCGATGGAAAAATAGAGGACATCTCAAGAAATCCAATTAAAGCAGACAAATGCATTGACATAAAAGGCAAGCATATAATGCCAGGCTTTATCGACCCCCACGTTCATTTCAGAGACCCTGGCCTTACACAAAAGGAAGACTTCAGGACAGGAAGCTTAAGTGCTGCAGAAGGAGGATTTACAACCGTCATCGACATGCCGAACACATTGCCGAAGACAAATACCTACAAGGCACTTAAGGATAAAATCAAAATCGCTGAAGAGAAATCCGTTGTAAATTTCGAACTTCAGGCAGGTCACAGCAATCCGGAAGAAATGAGAAAGATGCTTGAACTGAAACCCGTCTCATTCAAGGTGTTCATGGATCTTGAAAGCGATGAAAGCCTGGAAGAGATATTTTCAAATTTAGGAAAATTAAAAGAGACCTGCGATTACAACGGTCTTGTTGCACTTCACTGTGAAAAGCAGTCAATCGTAAGGGATGAAACCGAAAGATTGAAGCAGAAAAATGAAAATGAAGCGATCGACTACAGTTATGCAAGACCTGCAAAATCAGAAGACGAATCCGTTAAACAGGCAATCAAGCTTGCGGGAGAAAACGGTTTGCATGCCCATATATGCCATTTAAGTTCAAAAAAATCATTGGAACTTGCAAAAAGTGCAAGCAAAACACAACCAGTAAGCTGGGAATTTACACCACACCACCTATTGCTTGACAATTCAGCATACAATACATATGGCACATTCATAAAAACCAATCCTCCGCTTCGTGAAAAGCAGGACAGTGTCAGAATATCCGATTTGGACTCAACTTCAATAATCGGAACCGACCATGCACCGCACACATTAGAAGACAAAAGCCAAGGAGTGTGGAAATCATCTCCGGGAATTCCGAATCTGGAAACAGTGGTTCCGCTGCTTTTAACAGAAGTCAATAATGGAAATCTTGATTTAAGAATAATTCAAAAAATCTTATCCGAAAATGCCGCTAAAGTGTATGGGCTTGAAAATAAGGGAGAAATAGCCATCGGAAAAGATGCTGACTTTACAGTCATTGACTTAAAACGGGAAGGAACATTTGACATTACTGATTTTAAAACAAAAGCAGAATACTCACCATTTGACGGTTGGAATTATAAAGGAATGCCAGTAATGACAATAGTCAACGGAAAAATAGTAATGAATAAAATGAACTGATTTTTTAAAAAAAAAAGAAAAAAATTAAGGTGTGTTTACACACCTATTTATAACATAATGCGTCTTCAGGACATGCTTCAAGACATTGACCACATAAGGTACAGAATCCTGCAATTGGTAATTTAGGATTTTCTGTTTTGTGAATCATGTCGTAAGGACATGCTTCGATACAGTCACCACATTGATCACATTTAGATGGGTTGAATGCAATTCTGTCTCTAGCGACAGGTTCGCCGTCAATGGTTACTTCGTATTGTTCTACTTTCAATGCATCGTTAGAACATACAGAAGCACATGCTCCACATCTAATACAGCTTGTGAAAGATGGTTCAGCATCAGTTTCTACTAAAGCAGGGCAGGACATACCAGTTTTGGTAACTACACGAATAGCTTCAGTAGGACATTTGTTAGCACATGCACCGATGAAGTCACATTTTTCTACATCTCTTCCAATACCTTCTGCATCTACAGGTGCACCTTCACCCCATTCTACTTCAATTTCTAAAGCGTCAACAGGACAAAGTTTTACACATAATCCACATGCAGCACAGACACTAGGAATAGCAACAGTTAAACTAGCACTGTTTGCAGAAATAAAGTCTCCAGGACATGCTTCTACACAAGTGTTACAACCAATACATTTAGCTGAATCGAAAGTAAATGATTTGATTTCTTTGGAACGTTTAACTGGTATTTTTTCAGCAATGAATATTGCGTTCCAAGGACAGGTTTGTGAACATAATCCACATCTGATACAGTCATCATTTACGGTAACTGGGCTTCCTACTTCTTCAAGAGTGATAGCGTTTACAGGACATGGTTCAACACAGGTTCCACATCCAACACAATCGTTGATGTAAACAGGACCTTTACCTTTGAGGTCAAGATCATATTCAGCAGGCTCTTTAACACCAGGAATTCCAATTACATCTACTGGGCAAATGTCAACACATTTTTGACACATTACACAGAATCCTTCAACTTCTTTTAATTT
>NZ_CAMVPN010000125.1 GCF_947169325.1 uncultured Methanobrevibacter sp.
GACTCAGTAGAACAAACTGTACCTAAAGATATAAAAAGAATTAAAATCAACGTTATTAAAAAATGTTTTTTCATTTTATCTCCTCTTAAAAGATTTTTTTAATATTTTTCTTTAATTTTTAAATTTGGCTGATTTCATAAAATTTTGAGTAGATTTTGATATTGTTGTTATATTAAATGAATATTTTGCAAAATCTGAATTAATTTAAAACAGTAGCGTTGCTAGGCCAAAAATTACTGGCAGAATACCTATAAAATCCCAAATTAAATGCACCAAATAAGATATGGTGATATTCTTTGTTTTTACATAAATTAATGGAAATACAATAGAACCTATACCTATTGTCAATATTAAATCTGCAATATTTGATCCGTATGCTGATATGTGTGCCAGTGCAAATATAAACTGTGAAACAATAATTCCCACAATTATCGCGCCTTTACGGCCAATATATTTATATGTGAAAATCATAGGCAATACGATTCCTATGAATTTGAATAATTCTTCACCAACAAGTTGTATAATAGTGGATAGGATAGTTATTATTGGAGTGCCCGCATATGCTTTATGTGACTGTGAAGGAATTCCAAATACTTTTGCAATTAAAGTGGCTATACCCATTACCAGGAAAACGCTTATCAAACCAATGATTATAATTTTTATATCATTTTTTTCAGGTTTTCTAAAAATCTCTGATAAGTTGCCATCTAAAGAATACCATACTGCAATTAAAGGTATAAAACATGATAATATTGCTTTTAGAAGCACCATGTCTCCAAATTCAATGAAAGGTATGCAGAATGTTAAACAAAATCCAAGAAATAATACAATTAATTTTGAGGAACTAAGTTTAGGATTTCCATTGTAAAACGGAATATCATGCTCCGTATCTTCAAATCTGAAATAATCATTTTCCATAATGATTATTCTATTCGTAATTAGTATATAAATTTAAGGAAGTGTCACAACACAATTATATGAATATGTGTTTTTGCTTCATGTATGCGTATGTTCCTATTTACTATAGCACTTTAAGATTTGAATCATTATCCAATAAAAATATAAATATGTTGCATATGCCTAATATTATTACGCCAACAGTAACACGAAATGGTTAAAAAGAACCAAAAATTGCATAATCAGGATTCACTTTTATTGAATGAAGATGTTAGAAATAGATGATGTAAAGGAGATTTCTGAGTCTAACTATATTGATTACCAACAGAAATTAATTTAGAATTAATTATATCATTTATGATTAATGATTGCATATAATTTTCATGAAAACAATTAAATATGTTCAAATTAAGAGTTTATAATAATGTACAGTTTTTTAATTTGTCTTGCAGTATTAATTGCATCATACTTCATTTATGGTAAAATTTTAGAAAAAGTCGCAGACATTGATGAAAACAGGCAAACACCAGTTCATAGGTTTGAAGATGGTGTTGATTATATGCCAATGTCTCGAATTAAAGCATTTTTAGTTCAGTTTCTAAATATTGCAGGAACAGGGCCAATATTTGGAGTGATTCAAGGTGCTTTATTCGGTCCTGCAGCATTTCTATGGATTACACTGGGTACCATTTTCATTGGTGCAGTGCATGATTTCTTCTCAGGGTTCTTATCTTTACGGGATGACGGTTCCACCATGCCCCACATCATATCCAAATATTTGGGTACCACTGCACAAAAATTCATTGCAGTCGTCACTGTCATAACAGGGATATTTGTGGGGGCGGTGTTTTCAACAGGTTCTGCAGCCCTTCTCAGTAACTTGACAAGCATTCCATTATATATCTGGACAGCAGCAATATTTGGTTATTTCATTATTGCCACATTACTGCCCGTTGATAAGATTATCGGGAAAGTGTATCCTATTATGGGAGTTTTGTTCATGATAATGGTGGTTTTGATAACTGGAGCCGTAATATTAAATCCGGGATACACCATTCCTGAATTTACAACACAGGGTTTATACTTGTCTGACAATCCGATTTTCCCATTCCTGTTCGTTACAATTGCATGTGGTGCTATTTCCGGTTTTCACGCATCACAGTCACCTATTGTTGCAAGATGCATAAAAACTGAAAATGATTCAAGACCAGTATTTTTCGGTGCAATGGTTTTGGAGGGTATAACTGCTCTTTGTTGGGCAGCAGTCGCATTAGCATTTTTCCATGGCCAACCGCAACTTGGTGCAATATATGCCGCAGCACCTGCCGTTGCAGTAAATGAGATGGCTACAAAACTACTTGACCCAATTGGAGTGATTTTAATCATTATTGGTATTGTGGTCTGTCCAATTACAACCGGAGACACTGCACTTCGAAGTTCCAGAATCACATTAGCCGATGAATTGCACATCAATCAGGATAAACTCCTTTCAAGATTGAAACTGGCTCTCCCGATATTTATTGTGTCTTATGCATTGACTTTCATTGACTTTAATCTGGTGTGGAGATATGTTGCATGGGCTCAGTTAATAATAGCTGTCAGCGTACTTCTTTCAGCCACAGTTTATCTGATGAAAAAAGGAAAATTGTATATAATAACGCTACTTCCGGCTGTTTTCTGTATTTTAATTACTATAGGATATATTTTACAGGCCCCTGAAGGATTACAGTTGCCATCTATGATTGCAAACGCAATAGCTATTGTTGCAACGGCTATTATTACAGTAATATTCGTGAAAAAATACAGAAATATTTAAACCCTGAATTGAAGTTCAGCCATTTAAATTAGAGATACTTGTACTGCTTCAAAGTCAGCGATTGCATGAAATATTAGGGAAACTTTAAAAATGAATAAAAATAAAATTTTTAAACATAAGGAAGTGTGTCAAATGAGAAATATTGTTGTAGTCGAATGTATATCTACAGGAACAAATTATATTCAAGACATCGTTGCAAGAAATTATAATCCAGTTGTTTTGGAAATGGCTGAATCCGGTGATAATGAGGAAGCATTGCGAGTGTTGGCAGAAATTATTTAATTTTGAACATTTTTAATTTCTCCTTTTTTTGATTTTGATAACCTGGTTTTTTTAAGTTTGTGATATGAACTGTATTGCACTTATAATTGAATATAAATCCATTTTATTCTCTTTAATGAGATTAAATAGTCTTATTAGGTTGTAGGATGCTACAATTGTGAACATTAGATTCTGTACTCTTTTTAAGCCAATTATGGGAATGTAATCGTAGTGATAAATTCTTTTGAAAGATCCGTTGTGTGCTTCTACTGTCTTTGAGCGTAGTTTATAGTCTTTTATTCCGTCTTTAGTGGACATTAATCGTTCTACTTTGTATGTAACTTCGTGAACGTATCTTGTTATTGTTCTGTGGTTGGTTGTGTAGCATGTTCCTTTGTATTTGCAATTTTTGCAGGCTTGGTAGTTTGAATAGACTAATTTGATTTTATTTCCACCTCCTTTTTCTTGTGGAGCACGATATGCTCCATCAAGGGTTAATTCTTCATTATTTGGACAAATGAAAACATTTTTATATTCATCAAAAACAAAATAATCTATAGCAAATGGATTGTCAGGTAGATTACCTGAATTCTCTCTATTTTGCTGTTTTGTTGGAATTAAAGCAGTTACTCCTAATGAATCTAGATAATTCAAATTTGCTAGTGTTGAATAGATTGTATCCGCGCTAATTTTTTGGGGTTTAATTTGTAAATTAACGAGGATTTGATTCATTAATGCAGGAATTTGATAGTGATCCGTGGGATTTTGAACTGCATTAACTCCACATATTAGCTTCGATTTCGTATCAGTGCCCAACTGAATGTTAAATGAAAATTTAGGATATTTCTGACCATTATCTTTAGTTTTCATGAGTCGAGCATCATAATCGTTTAAAGCAAGCGACACCTGGCCAGAATAATCCAACAAATGTCGCCAATAAAAAAGAATATCAACTTTTTCTTCATCCGATTTTGATTTATCCTCTAAAAATTTTCGTGCTGTTCTTCTAAGCTTTTTTATTTCTTCTTTTGACAATTCTTCAACCATATAATGCTTTATTAATAAACTAATGTCTTTTTCTTTAATTATATTGAAAGGCGAATTGTAAGCGCCTTTAATTGTTCCGTCGATTGCAATATGTTCAAAATCAGTTAAACCAATCCTATTGGCCACAATTAAAATAAAACTCATGATTAACTGGTAAATTGGTTGAAAATACTTACAGTAATCCCGTATTGTCCTATCGCTTGGTTCAATGCCATGTGAAATCCAATTATACAAATGATTATACTTTGCGTTGTAAGCCAATTCCACAGTGCTTGTTATTTTATTCATATATCCATAAAAAATTAGTTTTATCATATCTTTAAGGTTAAAAGGAGGTTTTCCCACTTTGGAAGTTTTTCGTTCAATTTTAAAGAAATTGAAAGTACCATCAACGATTGTTGATGCAAGGTACATAAGTTGAAATTCTTCCTCCATTTCATCAATTTCCCTACTTTTATCACTCAAAATATTGTTATTCCAAATCATATCAATCAGAAACTCCTATATTAAATTGAATAATTATAGAATTAACTATAATTACTTATATATTTGTTATTTCTAATATAAATAGATTTTAATAACTTTTATTAAGAATAATAAGTTAAGAAGGCTCTGTCTAAAATTGTCATGATAAC
>NZ_CAMVPN010000126.1 GCF_947169325.1 uncultured Methanobrevibacter sp.
ACTAAGAAGTGGTGAATTGCTGCACTGTTAATACCGTGTGCTGCTGCGACAGCTTTTCTTAACAATTTACCTGCTTTAGGAATTTCAATACCTAATGCCATGTCCATTGCTTCTGCGGAAGCTAATGTGTGTGGAATTGGACATACTCCACAGATTCTTTGACATAAAACAGGAGCTGTTTCAGGAGCTTTGTTAAGAACCATCTTCTCTAAACCCCTTACAGGAGTTATACTAAAATACATACCTTTTGTAACTATCCCTTCGTCGTCAACTTCCATGACCAATTCGGCATGGCCTTCTTGACGAGTTGTTGGAGATATAACTACTCTATCTTTCAAATATGTCACCTCAATTATTAGCAATTAGAAACTAACATTAAGTATATTTATTTATTATTATTAATAAGTTATGCCACAAATTTCTAATCGAAATATATATAACACATGAAGACTAAATTAAATTTATTATCTAAGATATAATTTTAAAGGAGGGACGAAATTGGATAAAGCAAACATTATAATTTCTATAATCATTGTATTATGTATTGCAGCGGCTGTAGCAGCATATGGAATAACAAATAGTGACAGTCCAATATTCTCCGACTTATCAAGTATGTCCGCAAACAGCAATGCTGGAAACGGACTTGGAAATAATACCACTCATGGAAATGGAACTGGACATTCTGTAGCTACCACCAATGGAGGAGCTAGCGGTTCCGGTGCTGGAGACACTTCATCAGGAGGCGCTGGAGCAGGCACCAGTGAAGGTTCAGGATCAGGCTATGGTGGCGGAAGCGATTATGGCGGTTCTAGCTCAAGCAGCAGCGATTCAGGATCAAGTTCCGGTACACACTTATCATATTCCACAGCTCAAAGTATTGCAAATAGTGCTGTAGGAGAACCTGGATGCTATGCAGGAAGTGTATACTATTCCGGAGGATACTGGTATGCTACCATTTATGACCAAGACGGAAATGCAGTAGACAGTATCGGAATTGATGACGCTACCGGAAGCGTAAGTAGAATGTAAGGATTTTTAATCCTTTCTTTTATTTTTTTAAATTGGTAGATAACTATATATAATAAGAAAAATATAATAATTATTGTTGTATATGAAGGGCCCGTAGCCTAGCTGGATAGGGCGTCGGACTTCTAATCCGAAGACCCCGGGTTCAAATCCCGGCGGGTCCGCTCTCATTACAATCAGCTTTTTTTAAAGACAATTTCACGGATTTAAATATTTTTATGGGCTTGTAGCCTAGTCTGGAAGGGCGTAAGACTCCTAATCTTAAGATCGAGGGTTCAAATCCCTCCAAGTCCGTATCTAGAAACTGTCCAAAGTGGTGATTTTCGCCGCTTTCGGCTTTTCTAATTTCTTTTCAAATGAAATTTCACCATATTTACCGCCACCACCAGGAACAACATCTATAGTATTGTTTCTGAATGCTTCAACGGCATTTGCAACATTTACATCAATTTTTGAAATCTCATCTATTGAAACATCAATTAAAACATTGATTTCGGTTTGGAAAATGTCAATTAGACCCTGCCATTTTCCCTGAACGGTTTTTGTAGTGACTCCCTTATCGTATACTGTTGAAATCAGCTCGGCAAGAGGCATCAGATGAACATATTTCGGCCTGAAATCAGGATGTTTCGGTTCCGAATAATCGGCAATTTCGGATATCCTGAAGTCAACGCCTTTTTTGACAGTTCCACCGCAGCTGCACTTCATCCTGTTTTCACGGGCAATCATCGGATCAACCAGTTTGTAGCATTTTGTGCATGCTGTCATATGGTACTTTCCAAGATTGGGAATCAGACCGTAGTTTGCCATGATATCCCTGTTTTTGATTGCCTTTTTTATCGATGAAAATGAGATGTCCTCAAGCTCGATTTGGTTGAATTCCCTTCCAAGCCTGTGGGGCCATGGGGAGTGTGCATCGGAATTAGTGAGAAACGGGAAATCCTTAAGTTCCCGGACAGTATCGGCCATGAAAGTGTCTGCTGAAAGACCAAGTTCAACAAAATCAGGTTTCGCTTCATAGCAATCATAAATACTGTCAAATGACTTGTACATACCTGTCCATGGGGTGAATGCATGTGCCGGTCCGATTAGACAATCATAATCACGAACCAGCTCCAAAATCTCGGCACCGCCCAATTGAGTCTTTGGCCTGCCGTCGGCATTTTTGTTTTTAGACGGCAATTTAGCAGACAGTTCCCTTGCGATTTCAAGGTTTGGAATGATAATGAGGTGATGAATCTTGTTTTTTCCCTCAACTTCAGTTGTCAGGACGAAGTCCATATCGCCGTAAGTGTAGATTCCATCACCAGAATAGTCCGTAGTCTCTTCAATTATGTCCAGCCATCCCGGATGAAATGCATCACCGGTTCCCAAAAGACTCAACCCCTTCAGTTTGGATTTGGGAGCCATATTCCTAATCAGCATATCCTTTGAAGATGCCATCGAAAAGCAGGAGTGAACATGAAAATCAGCATTTATCAACATGATTAACAGTTGGTGTTGTTGTTATATTAATTTATCCAATATCTTTTTAACATCAAAAACTGAGCATTTTTCCTTTTTAGGATATAAATCTGCTCCTAAATTGTCAGGATTAGAAGACCTATCCAGATTTTTTAAAAAAGAGTTTGTCTTATCAATCAAATCGATAATCTGTTTTTGGCTTGTTGGATAAGCCAGCTTTAATGTGGGAATGTCCAAATCATTTACAATCTTGACCGTGAGGCTATGGGCATTGTTGCAGGAGTTGCTTCCAAACAATATCACATCATTTAAGGCATTGTACATAGGAGTGCGATTTTTTGGCCTTCTTCCAATGATGATTGCGGCATCCGCCTTGTCAACAACCTTGGAAAATAAAAAAAGCCTTCCTTTAAGACCTGACGGAACCTCGCTGGAACAGTATGTGTTAATCAGATTATCAAAACTAAAATTGCCATCGCAGATGTCCATGTTGTCATATCTGGAAAAATTTGAAGGAGATAAATAAGTATGTCCATTCTTTTCAATGAGTGGAATGACAATCATTGAAGCGTCGGGAACAACAATAACGTTCATGAAAAAAAGTAAAAAATAGAAATATATCGGCTTATCCGATATATCTTAAATCATCAGCATTTCCTGCATTTGCCTTATTAATCATGTCTTGTTCCATTTGCTGAGCTCTGGCAATCATTTGCCTGGTTTCTTCAGCTCTTTGCTCTAATTCATCGACGTTAATCTCAAAATTAAGCAACATGGACAATTTGTTTAATACGGCTTCAGCAGCTTCGGCATCAATGAAATAACCCGGAGTTTCACCCATCAGGCAAGATCCATGGATTCCTTGACGTACTCCTAAACCTAAAAATAAACCAGAAGCACCAACGATTCCACCATCATTGGACCTGAGTTCAATTCCAGCTTCTTTTAATAATTCGGCATTTTCTTCACAAGTGGCTGCACCGAAAACCTTAGGATTTTCAGGAGCTTGGCCTGTGACCATTCCACCTAATGTGTAAATCCTATCGATGTCGAATCCCATTACGAATTCTAGGATGTCTTTGCACACAAGGTATTGGCCTTCCGGAGACAATGCCTGAGTATTTCCGACAAGGATAATCAAATCAAGATTATCTTCACCGACATCTTTTAAGTAGTATAATTCGTTAAGCATATTTTCGATTATTCCTTCCTCTTTAACAATGACTTGAGGAGGGAAAGTTGGAGAATAGATTTCAGCGAATTTGGTGGCTCCCAATTCATCAATCATATGATCAGCAGCCAATTTACCTACATGTCCAAGTCCAGGTAATGCTTCTATAAAAATAGGATTGTCCAATTCAATTTCTTCTAAAACAGTCAGCTCTATACTATTCATATCCCATTACTCCTTCATCGCTTCCTTTTTTAATATTCTGCGGTATTTACCGTACTTATCCTCAATTGAAAATTTAGGAGGGTAAATTACCTTAAGTTTGCCGCCGCATTTAGGGCAGGCTTCCTTTAAAGTATAAATACCGCACTCAGGACATTTATTCATTTTCATATTCATATGAATCTAATTATTATCTAATTCTCTTAAAAATGAACCATTTCCTTCGGATTCTTCTACAACTGCAATGCATCTATCGGCAGCAGCTTTAAGAGCTTTTTCAGCCAATATGTAATCACTAGATTTTACAGTGATTCTGTATCTTGGTGCACCTACGCACTGGACCTTGATTTCCTCTTCCTCATCACCGTTGTCTTCAGCAGCTTTCAAAGCAGCAATGATGATTTCAACACCATTAGGCACGAAAGTTTCGATGTCGACATAACCGCTGATGTGAACTTCAGGAGGAGTGATGTTTTTCTTAGCCACTTCAGTAATGGCGTCAGCCCAATCCTGTGGGATTCCTTCTTCAGTAAGGGATTCTGCACCTTCATCAGAAGCGGTTTCAAAAGCACCGTAGACATCACCGAAGATGTCCATGAGTTCGTAACCCACTTCATCGTAAGCAGTGTCTAAATCCTTATCCAATGATTTAGCAGCCAATTCTAAGAATTTTTCAGCTTTTTGCTCAATTTTCCAATGTTGGATTTTTTTAGTTCTTTGATCTTCACGGATTCTTTTTA
>NZ_CAMVPN010000127.1 GCF_947169325.1 uncultured Methanobrevibacter sp.
CAATAAAAGCCCCGCTCACATTTCCCAAACAATCAATAAAAACACACATCTAAACAAAAAACACAAAATAAACAAGTAACGAATTAAGCAAAATCACTCTAAAATTAACCAAAAAATTCTAAAAAAAGTAACGAAGTGAAATTTCAAGTGTAAAATAACTCCTGAAACTCCACTAATCTTATTCTAAGAGTAAAACTTTTTAATAAAAATCCAATCAAAAAATTGAATTATTGGACGAACTCATGATGGCATTTTTGCCAATAGGATAATTCAAATGACATATGAGAGAAACTTCAAGTTGTTAAACGGCATAAAGATGGAAAGTATATGGTCATACAATCAATGGGAATATCGGCGATGCGGTTAGGCTGGCCGGTGAAGTCAAAGGGTATCTCTCAAAAAACAGATCCGCCGCCTTGATGAGTCTTGCCATTGAGGAGATTCTGGTAAACCTCATAAGCATCAACGAGAGTGTCGATACGATTGGTGTCATTGTCAAGAACACTGATGAGCAGATACTGATTTTCATTAAGGATACAGGCATTAGTTTCAACCCTATAGTTGAGAGAGATGGCCTTGAATTTGACAACATCAGTGTTTTAAATAGGATTGCTGATAAAATTGACTGCTATCAGATATTGGGCTTGAACAACACAGTAATCACCATCAAAAACAGATGGGCAGGTCATATATTCATAACCTTATATTTGATGAGCAATAAAGATATAAAACAGTTGTTTTAGAAGATTTCATGATTGGATTAATTGGAAGTTGTGAAGGAGGAATATTAATGATTAGCGATGAGGAAAAAGCGAAAATCAAAGAGGAAATTGTGGACAAGGTAAACTCAGTTTTAGAGAAAAACAACGAATCATTCAGAATGGACCAGGTAAATGTCCTTAAAAAGCAGGAAACAGTTAAATTCATGGGAAATTACAGGGTTTACGACAGGAAAAATTATAATGCTGTCTCAAATGAGATCAACACCTTCCTAAAGCAATATGGTGATGTGGAAATCAAATCCAAGAAAATCAGGGACAGCGGAATGAAATTCACAGCTGTAAGCTTCAATTTTGAGCTGTAGAATTTTTTCATTTTTTTCAAAATGATGTGGTTTAAAAGGCCAATGGCCACATTATTTGCATTTTTTTTGTTTGACATTAACTGCTCTCATTGTAGAATTGGGCTCTGATTTTAGAAAAGAATTGATGCATGGGTTTTAGAAAGTAATTTTGAATTGCTAATTGGGATGTTAATGTTAAAAAGGGGTTATGTTCCATAATATCATATATGTATCAACTACTTTTCAAAAGCGGTTTTCAATCTAAAAGCACTGTTGTTAATGTCAAGTCAAGTCATATAACTAATTTTCTAGTCAATCAGATTGTCGATTTTTCCAAAGAGTTCCTCGTAGCTTTCAAAGAGATTCAGGAGTTCATCATCGGTTCTGCTCATCAAATCCATCTTAAGCTCCTGGTCCTTTTCAGTGATTTTCACCAAGCCTTCCTCCAGGTCTTTATCCACGATTAATGATTTGATTTCATTGAATGCCTCTTCGGTTAGATTGTGCCTTCGGGTGAGGTTCAGCACATCCATTGCATGAACGAGTCCTTTTTCCGGCCTGTCAATGCAGGAAGACATTCTGATTTTGGTAATCATGTAATAGGGTGCTTCAATCTTGTCACGGCGAAGCATAATTGTCATCTTTGACATCACATGGTCATCAGCGCAATTCTCATTCATATATTTAACCATCTGAAACTGTTTGATATTTGCATCTTTGTTCAAAAAAGTCATAATAATACCTTCCTTTTAAATTCTTATCTTTCAACGTCGCTTATAAATCTCAAATCCTCTTTATAGTTGAACCTTTTCACATTTCTTGCATGAATGCTGTATTTTTTTGCCATGTCTGGATTGTAATTTCCCCACACATCATAGTCCTCAAAGCCGTCCTCATCAATGAATGCAACAGTGTCAAGATCCATTCTTGAGCAGGCATGGGCATACACTGCAGGCTTTCCGTCTTCAATGACCAGAAAATATGATATCCATCCGAATGGGATGTAGAAAGCAGCTTCCTTTTCAAGCAAATCTTTAGTTACCCTGATTTCGTCAATTCGATAGATCTTTTCATCAAGTCTTGCCTTCAGGTACTCATGAAACTTTTTCTCAACCTTCTTTAAATCATCCATATCCTTTGACTCCCTTTTCATTCAAAGTCCTTACAGAAGCTCCGGGTGTATATTTCAGGATGTCCCAACTCACAGTAATACTCAGGCACCTCATCATAATAGTCTCCGTCGCCGTCATGGTCAAATATATACTCTTCAAAGAAATGGCTGCAGTTGATGTTGCAGTAGCCTCCTTTGGAAGTCCTTTTTGTTGTTGCCGGTTCGGGAGGCTTAGGTTTTGTGGCTTTTCTGTTTGCCATTGCATTTTTTATCTTCTCCTTGCGGTAGATGTTTTCTGCAAATTCCCACTTGAGCCTTTCCCTGTACTCCATCTGTGACTCTCCGATAGCAGGAGCCAGTGATTTGAGATACAGTACATGCTTGTTTTTTGAAGTCCATTTCAGGGCAGGATTGTCAAACATTGGAGGGATATAATTATTTTTTTCGCTTTGAAGGGTGTCAACCCGTTTTTTATCTGTTAAAAACGGTGTCATGCAGCTGCACACTCCCGTGTATACCCTAAGGCAGCTTATGCACTGGTTAGGTGAGACGAGTCTCCATCTTGAACATATCTCATAGAGGTTTTCATTTGCCTCCAAGTCCCTTGATTTGAGCTTTTCTAATGTGTCGTCGTAATGGAATGCAGGTTCATTGGACCAGACTGAGCGGTTTGTGCTTCGTTTGTATACCGAAAGATGTGACATTGAAGGGGGCATCACTTCATTTAGAAGATGATTTTCAAAAAGGCGTTTTACGTATTTGTAGCTGTAGACGTCGGATGTCCAGATCTTTTTTCCGCATGATGTGCAGAATTTGTTTGCGTATGCATTCTTCTCACCGCATTCGGGACATTTAATATCTCCCAATTCGTATCCGCATTCGCATTTCACCTGGTCTTCCTTAACTGGTCTTGCACAGTTTAGACAATATGCATTCGGATTTTCTCTCATAAGTCTAAGCTGTTCATCATCAAGCAGCTTTTCACCGCAGTAAATGCAGAATTTCTGCATCTCATTGAATTTAAAGCATTTAGGACACATTATCTTATCGTCCATGATACACCCCTTGTATTATATGTAATATATTTCTGTTTTTCTACACTATACCTTTTGTGTTTGATATGTGGCTATTGTTTTTTATAATATTGCTTTATTGGTGTTTTTTAATTATTTTACATTTTTACAAATCATTTTGTTTAGAATTTCAAAAAATTTTTATATGCCTAAATTGATAATTTATGGTGGGTGAAAAAGATGGATTATGATTTCAAAAAAATAGCAATCGGTACATGCATTGCTACTGTTGTCGCTTTGGCGGTTGGTGCTTTGCTTGCATTTTTAAACGTGGGTCAATACAGTTTTGCCATAGCACTTGTCGTTGGAGGTCTTGTTGCTGGATATGTTGATAAGGACATAGACTCATCATTGCTTGAAGGTGGATTGGCAGGACTTATTGTTGGATTCCTTCAGGGTTTTATTGCTCCACTTATTCTGTCTGCAGGTGCAGCAGCTGTGTTTCATTCAGGATTATCCATTGGATGGATTGCATCAGGAGCAATTCCTGCAGGAATCATTGCTTTAGTTTTAAGTGAAATCAATAACTGATTTCAATTTCTTTTTAATTTTTTTGTCACTGGAATTTAAAAGCCCATATTCAACTGATATCCTTATTCAATTTTAAAAGCTTTTTTTTAATTATCTGGGATATTTCAGCAGATATTTTTCAAAACAGTGTGGTGTTTTCGAACAATTTTTAAGGTCATTCAATAATTTGTACTGAATCTTTTCGGTCGAAATATTCGTTGGGAGCTAATTGATGTATGTTTTCAACTATTGAGTTAGGAGAGCTATTATTTGTTTTGGCATTAATTATTTTTTTGCTGACAGTCTTCCGTAATCGTCCCAGTTGCCGTACTTTTTGTTGGCTTTTGTCTTTTCAAGGAAGTTGTTAAGCATCCTTTCAAACACATCAGTCTTCTTTCTTTCACGTTCAATGTTTCCGATTCTTATTTTCTTATATAATTCCGGGAAATTGCTGAAGTTCTGCCAGATTTCATCATCACTTTTCAATTTATTCAGAATGTCTTCTGCTATAATGAATTCTCCGTCCAAATCAGGAAGGGCATTGTATCCTTCCTCAGTCATCAGGTCACGTTTGATCAGGTATCGGCATCTCTCCTTGTTCAGCTCTCCCCACTTGCTATTGGCTGCTCGAGGAGTGAATCTCTGAAGTCTTTTTCCGTCGATTTTTTTGTATGTTGAATCGATCCATCCGAAGCACAATGAGACATACACTGCATCGATATAGTAGAAAATCCCATCATCATGGAATTTTCCCCTTTTGCATTTAATCCAGCATTCCTTTCGCTTTTGTGGTTTTCTTCAAGCCATTTGTAGAACTCT
>NZ_CAMVPN010000128.1 GCF_947169325.1 uncultured Methanobrevibacter sp.
ATACTTGCAGGCACTGGTTTTGGCATTTTTCCACGAGGACCAAGAACTGGACCTAAGAATCTACCAACGAGTGGCATCATATCAGCTTGAGCTATAAGGAAATCAACAGAGTTTGCCATTTTTTTAGCAGCTTTTCTGTCTTTTCCGAACTCTTCTAAATCTCCTTTATTAATTATAGTGTCAAGACCAGCATCTTTAGCTTGAACAATGAGTTCCCCATCAGCTATGACACCGATTTTGATCGGTTTGCCACGGCCTTTAGGAAGAGCAACTTCCTCATTAAACCTATTTTCTGGCTTTCTGACATCTAAGTCTCGGATATTAATAATAATATCTACGGACTCAGTGAAGTTTCTCGGCTTTGATTGTTCTTTTGCCTCCTTCACCGCGTTAATTACATCTTGTGTCATATTCATCCCCCATGAACATTCTGTTCATTGGATTTTTTTGGTTTCATGAGTATCATTTACTAAGAAAAAAATTCTTAAACGATTGCATGAATTAAAAACAGTATATCAATCATAACCGAAATTACAACGTCATATACACTGTATTTTGTTAACTTAATTTTATTTTTGGATATACAATGACTATTCTGCTAAGATGTCATCATATACTCCGGCATCAACATCTTTTTGTGCTTGTCTTGGGTCTTTACCGTCAACGGATAATCCCATACTTACACAAGTTCCCATAACTTCTTTGACACCTGCTTTATAATCGTTTGCGAGTAATGAATCGAATTTCATTCTTGCGATTTTTAAAGCGGTTTCGATTGGTACATCATTAATAATGTCCAAACCTGGTTCATGAGAACCTTTATCGATGCCTAATTCTTCTTTAATGAGTGCTGTAGTTGGTGGAGTACCGATTTCGATTTCGAAGTCTTTGGTATCTCTGTCAATACTAACTTTAACAGGCACTTTCATTCCTGCAAAGTCTGCAGTTTTTTGATTGATTTCATCAACTACTTGCATCATGTTAATACCGAAAGGTCCTAAAGCTGGGCCTAATGGAGGTCCAGGAGTAGCGCTTCCACCTTCGATAAGAACTTCGACTGTATCTTTAGCCATCAGTCAGCCTCCTTTTGAATTATTCTAATTTGATCAGCTTTAACAGTAACCGGAATTGGTACTGCAGCTTCTATTAACTCAAGGACGACTTCTTCACGTGATTCATCAATACGAACCACTTTCGCCCTTTCGCCTTTGAACGGTCCAGAAATAAGCTCGACGATACTTCCTTTCTGTATGGAGGAAATGATCGGTTCTGGTTTCAGGAATCTTTTTGCTTCGTCGAAAGTAATGCCTACACTGCCTTCGACTACCCCTCTTAAATGTTGAACTTTCAAGTCAGGGTTCCTGAGATCTATTTTTGTTGAAGATTCAACTAAAATATACCCTTTTAAAGATTCGGGAACAAGAATTGAGGAAATGCCTATGCCATCTATGGTTCTGGCCTTACGTGCCAAGAGCCTGGCTACATTTCTTTCTTGACCTGCAGAGGTCTTAAGAGCATATATGGAACTATTAGATTCTTCCATGAAAAATTCACCTATTTTAATATTTGACTAAGTTAATGAAGTTCCACAAATTGTGGATTCTTAGGTAATTCACATATATGTGAAAGTTTACTAAGCTATCCCCTATCTTCAATAGGTTCAATATTATCATCCATTGGATTAAATAAACCAGATAATATCTTAGTTTCTTTAATTCAAAAAGATAAATTCATACATTAAGTTAAAAGTTATTATAAAAGCCATAATTTTTCAAGACATATGAAACTCTTGAAAATCAGATTTCTATAATATCAATATTTATATGAATAATAATATATAAAGCTTTTCAAAAAAACTAGTTTTTGAAAGAAAAAATTGATTACAGAATTTTATTATAAAAAGATGGGATCAAAAAAATGAAAAATTGGTTTTATAAACCAATTAATGAACCTGCTAAAACGATTACAAACCCGATAGCTCCCACGATTAAAACACCAATGGAAACTACTTTGGCGAGTTCTTTGTATTCTGGTAAATCAGGTTTTCTTGATACTTTCAATACTCTTTTACTGTCTTTTATAAATTTATCAAAACTTTCTTGTACATTCATTTAAATACCCAAAATAAAGATTATAATAAAATAATAGTAATAAAATAATTTATATTCTAAACATTAATAAATGTTTGCATTTTTGAAAAAAAATAATTGAATGGAATTAGAAAATTCCATCAATAAAATCATCCAGTTGGTCTTTAGCATTTTCAGATTCTGCAGTTTCTTCAGCATATTCGACTGCAGGTTCATCATCGGAACCGTAAGCAGATTTAATGCCTGAAACAACCACAGTTGTCCTGACCATATTTTGGAGACTTTCATCAATTTGAGTACCCCAAATGATGTTTGCTTCAGGATCCAATTTGTCAGCAACAACCTGAACGATTTTTTCAGCTTCATGTAATGTTAAATCTGAACTACCGCAGATGTTGACTAATGCACCGGTAGCGTTGGATATGTCAATATCTAACAATGGGCTGCTTAATGCTTCATGTACTGATTCTAAAGCTCTGTCGCCAGAATCTGATTCGCCCATACCAATCATAGCCATTCCAGATCCACTCATGATGCTTCTAATGTCTGCAAAGTCCAAACTTACGAGACCTTTTTTAGTAATCAGTTCAGTGATTCCTTTAACTGCTCTTCCGAGAATTTCATCGGAAACCATGAAAGCTTTGTTTAAAGGCAAGTTTGGTGCAACTTCCAGAAGTTTATCATTAGGAATTATAATAACAGTATCAGCAGCTTCTTGGAGTTTTTCTAAACCTTGTTCTGCATTTTCTCTTCTTTTGATTCCTTCAGCAGAAAATGGCATGGTAGCAACAGCAACAGTGAGTGCACCTAATTTTTTAGCTAATTTAGCGATGATTGGAGCTGAACCTGTACCGGTTCCTCCACCAAGACCACAGGTGACAAATACCATGTCTGCGCCTTCCAATTCTTCTCTGATTTCATCTTCACTTTCTTCAGCGCATTCTTCACCTACTGATGGTTCTCCACCTGCACCTAATCCTTTGGAAGTTTGTCTTCCTAAAAGGATTTTTTTGCTAGATTGACTATAAAATAAATCCTGAGCATCGGTATTTACAGCAATTGTGGTTGCTCCTTCAATGCCCATTTCGTTTAATCTTGTAATAGTATTGTTTCCTGCCCCTCCGGCACCAACAACGATAATTCTAGTTTTAACGCCATCCATAATAGTAATAAGCTCTTCATCGATATCTGAAGAGATTTTGGCAGGTGCTTTCTCTTCCATTCTTTGTTCAGATTCTTTTATTGCATCATCTATAAATTTCACAAAATTAACCCCACATACTCTGCTATTAAAATAATTGTTAAATATATCTATCTTAACTAATATTTAAATGCAACTACATTTTAAGTATTTTGAAAATTTTTGCCAAAATTGAAAAAATATATTTCAGTCCCTTGGCATTGCAATGATTTCATGGAACTTCATGTTGAAGAGGTTTTTTGAATTGACCGGAGTCAGAATAACTGCAGTATCCACACCATGAGCCCTTCCACCTATAGCTATGATCTCTTCGCCAACAGGAACCAGACCTGCATCACAGGCCATTATTGAAATTTCAGCAGCCACCTTCACGCCGTGGGAAAACATCCTCAATGTGTCTGCCACAACATCCAAAGGAGAGAACCCACCGTATTTGTTTGTCACACCTCTTGCAGCACCGCTGAATGCATGTATTCCCTGGAATGTTTTGATTCCTTCGCTTTCGAGTTTTTCAATCATTTCATCGGAAATGTCAGATTCATTGTCGCCGCTGAAGCCGACATTGTGAGACACGTTGATGATTGTAATGTCCTTGTCTATTGCGTTTGCCAGTTTCAATGCTGATTCGCCTGAAGAGGATGCAATCAATATGTATCTGATATTTTCAGCCACATCCAGTTTGTCATTAACTGCCGCAATCAGCTCATCGGTGTAATCGTCACCCTGCTTATCGAAATATGTAATGAATTTTCTTGCCATTATTACCACCTTAAAATAAATTATAAATGCATAATCTGTTATATAATTATATGAATCAATTATATTAAAGATTTTTATGACAGATTTAGAAAACATAAAGCATGTAATCAATGGAGACTACATCATAATTCCAATCGAGACAGGTTACATCAAACCAAATGAGGATTTAAGCTCCATTATAGAGCCTGCGAAAATCCTGATGCAGGACAATGATTATCTGGTAATTGCCGAAACTCCAATTTCGGTTTCACAAAACAGGCTGGTCGACGAATCACTTTACACACCATCGCTTACGGCAAAATTCCTAACGACAGTTTGGAGCAAATACCTCTGGGGATATGTCCTGGGGCCCCTGCTTGGAATCAAAAAGAGAACCATAAAGAATTTGAGAAGACTGCCTGAAGAGACAA
>NZ_CAMVPN010000129.1 GCF_947169325.1 uncultured Methanobrevibacter sp.
CCGTCAAAAAGGCATGCAGATTTACCTAAGATAATACCTGCAAGAATAATTCCCTGACCTCCGAATCCGCAAATTCTAATTTCAGTTCTCATGTCATCACCTATAACTCCACTTCGTATGCGGAATTGATAAGAGTCTTCTTACCTGATTTTTCCACACTTATCTTGTCAATGCCTTGTGTAAATTCGTCTTTTCTGGCATTTGCAAATTCACCGACCACTATTTTACCTTCAAGTTCCTTTGGCCTCATCCTGTCTGCAGCGGATTTGAACACTGTGTTGGCTTTCATTACAGCAGCCATTGCAGTAGGAGTTTTCAGCTTGTTCTTACGGCCAAAGTAGGTCGGACATTGGGTTGCAACCTCGATGAATGAAAATCCAGGGTTTTCAAGTCCTGCCTTGATTGCAAGCACCAGGTTTTCGATTTGGACTGTGGTCCATCTTGCTGAATAGCTTGCGCCTGCAGCGGCAACGAGTTCTGCCAGCTTGAATGGAGTGTCCTGATTACCGTATGGAGCAGTTGTTCCGAAACTGCCTTTAGGAGATGTAGGGCTGATTTGACCCCCAGTCATACCATAGATATTGTTGTTGATACAGATTACAGTCAGGTTTATGTTTCTTCTGGCCGCATGGATTAAATGGTTACCTCCGATGGATGCAGCATCTCCGTCACCTGTGAACACTACAACATCCAGGTCCTTGTTTGCGGTTTTAAGACCGGTTGCGAAACTTAGTGCCCTTCCGTGAGTTGTGTGAAGGGAATCGCATTTGAGGTATCCCGGAATTCTTGAAGAGCATCCGATTCCTGAAACCATTGCGATATTGTCAAAGTCCATGCCTGCCTTTTCCATTGCTGCTAGAAATGCGTTGATGATAGCTCCGTTTCCGCATCCAGGACAGAAAATGTGTGGCAGCCTGTCTTCTCTTAAGTAAGGGAGAAATCTATTTTGTTTATGTTCGCTCATTTTAGTTTCCTCCTATTCTGTCAATTTGATCCAATATTTCATCCGGAGTAGGTAGTAACCCTCCGATGACGCCCATCAGATGGACGTTTGAGTTTCTTTTGCATGCCCTGTCAACTTCATAATACATCTGGCCGAGATTCATCTCAACGACCAGTATGTCACCTGCATCCTTTGTAAGCTCGGCAATCTGCTCGTCAGGGAAAGGCCATGGAGTGTCAATCTTGATGAATCCCACATTCTTGTCAGTCCTGTTGACGGCTTCAACCACAGACCTTACCGGAGCGCCGTAGGATACTATGATGATGTCAGCGCCTTCGCAGTTTTCAGCCTTTATGGAGCAGATCTTGTCCTTGTTGTTTAAGACCTTGTCGCATATCCTCTGTATGAGCATGTCATGGGTTTCTGGATTGTTTGTGTCAGGATATCCCCTCTCATCGTGGGTGAGTCCTGTCACGTGTATGTTGAATCCGTCACCGAATGCCGGCATCGGAGTTGTTCCGTTTTCGATGTTTTCAAACGGAAGGTAATCGTCAGTTTTCTCAGGCCTTTTTCTTGGGACGATTTCAATATCCTCGTCCACCACAATCTTTTCTCTCATGTGCCCTATGACCTCATCGGCCATTACAAATACTGGACATCTGTATTCCTCTGCAAGATTGAATGCCTTGATTGTGAAATCAAAGAATTCCTGTACGCTTGATGGAGACAGTGCAATCGGTTCGTAGTCTCCGTGTGATCCCCAGCGTGCCTGCATCATGTCGCCCTGTGCGGCCATTGTAGGTTGGGCTGTTGAAGGGGAACCCCTCTGCACATCCACAATTACAATAGGAGTTTCGCTCATGAAAGCGTAACCGATATTCTCCTGCATGAGTGAAATGCCCGGTCCGGATGTTGCAGTCATTGATTTTGCTCCTCCCCAGGAAGCTCCGATTATTGCACCTGCAGATGCAATCTCATCTTCCATTTGAACAAATGAACCACTGACCTTCGGCAATTCCCTTGCTAAAGTCTCTGCAACTTCTGTGGATGGGGTAATCGGATAGCCTGCAAAAAACCTGCATCCTGCAGCAATTGCCCCTTTTGCACATGCTTCATTTCCTTGGATAAAAAATTCTTCAGCCATTTCTATTTCTCCTTTGTAAAGTTTGGATTGAAATTCACATCATTGCCCTCTTTCATCCACCAGTTGTCAGGCAGGTCGACAGTTATGGCCTGGTCCGGACATGCAACCTCACAGGTGCCGCATTTGGTGCACCTCTCTTCGAACTTAACGAAAGGCAATTGAACGCCTTTTTTGTTAACTTCAGGAGATATTGCATATACGTTCTTGTAACACATAAATAAGCAAAGATGACATCCTTTACATAAATTTTCATCAACAATAATCAATTTTAAAATCTCCTAAAAAATCCATAATAAATAAATATAGATTATGAAATATATTTGTTGACAAACATTTAAATATGTTATTAGAAATCGGCGAAATTGCATAATTTTAAAAAATTTAAAAATAAACTAATATTATGATTCACCTGAAAACACCAATACGTGATGATGATTTGGCGGGCGTCAAAGTGGGAGACCAGATTACAATATCCGGAACAATCTATACCGGACGTGACGCAGCCCTTCCCCAATTCGTCAGGCTCATTGAACGTGGCGAGGTCCCATTCGACATTAACGGAATGGCAATCATGCATACCGCATTCAGCGATGCCGGAATTGCTCCGACCACAAGCAACAAGGAAGAGATAGAATCGACAATACCGTTCTTAAGTGAAAACGGCGTTAAGGTCCATATCGGCAAAGGAATGCTGAGCGATGAGACTGCCGAATCACTGAATGAAAACAACTCAATTTTTGTGATAACACCACCGGTAGCCGCACTGCTTACAAGCAAGGTGATCAGTAAAAAATGCGTTCTTTTTGAAAATGAAGGCATGGAAGCCATGTTTGAGCTTGAAGTGGACAAGATTCCCGGAATTGTGGCAATACACAACGGGGAGAAACTCTAGTCCACATTAACGTCACGGATATATCTTGCAGGAACCCCTGCGACGATGGTGTTTTCGGCCACATCTTTAGTTACGACCGCACCGGCAGCGACTATTGATCCATCACCGATTGAAACGCCAGCAAGCACAGTTACGTTTGAGCCTATCCACACGTCATTACCTATTCTGATTGGTGCAGGGATTAGGTTTCCTCTTTTTTTAGGATTTTCCTCATGGTTTAATGTGGCCAGCACAACATTGTGGCCAATGAGGACATTATCACCGATATATATTCCACCCTGGTCCTGAAACCTGCATCCGGAGTTAATGAACACGTTTTTCCCAAGATGGATGTTCTTTCCAAAATCAGTTGTGAATGGCGGGAAAAGCCTGAAGTCATCGCTGACCCTTTCACCGATTAAATCAGAAAACATTTCACGGATTTCATCGAGATCATGATAGTTGGAGTTAATCTCACAGGTGATTTTTTGGGTTTCGGTGGCGTAATAGTTGCAGGCGGATGCCGCCTCCTCATCCATGGTCAAAGTCTTGCCGCTGTTGAAAATATCTAGAAGTTCACTTAAATCTAACATGAATGAAAATTTGTAAAAAATAATATTTTAAAGTATTGATTTAAAAAAAAATAGGTAAAAAAAGGAGTTATTTTAAAAATAACTCAAAATGAATCTATTCTTCGTCTTCTTCATCTTCAGAAGACTCTTCTCTTTTCTCGAATTCATCTACGAAGTTGACTTTGGTAATGTCTTCGATATTGTCCCAGATGTCTTTAGCAATTCTGAATCTTGCAAAGGTAACGTCCATGTAGGATTGTTGGTCGAATTTAGCCATTTCATCAAGTTTGATGTTTGCAACACCGTCAACGATGTCAATTTCGGTTTTTTCAATGTCGATGTTAGGATTGGAGTAGTGTAACTCAATCATACTTTTGATTTTTTCTTCATCGTCTTCGATGACTTCACATACTTCCACATCATAGACTAAGTCTTTTCCTGCTAATTCATGGTTGAAGTCGACTTTTACTCTTCCGCCGTTTACGGTTAAGATTTTACCTGTTGATCCTTCAGCGGTGATTCTCATACCTGGGTATGGAGTCATTCCCTGTTTTTTGAATTCTTTCATTGGCACCAATTGGATTAATTTAGGGTTTCTAGGGCCGAATGCGTTATCGGAGTCCACTTCAATGTGTTTGGTTTCTCCTTCTTCCAGACCGATGATAGCTTCTTCGATAGCAGGTAATAAGTGGTTTCCACCTACAACGATTGGGATTGGTTTGTAGGTTTTGTTTTCATCGAAAATTCCAGCTTCTTGTGCAATTTCATCATAAGT
>NZ_CAMVPN010000130.1 GCF_947169325.1 uncultured Methanobrevibacter sp.
AACGACAGGCCTCCAGGATTTGTGGATGTCTTTTCCGACAATGTCTGCTTCTTCTAGTTTTCTGATAATTTTCGGCATGAATAATCTGGTCATTAAAAAGGAAACCAATCCGCAGATTATCGCTATTGCATATAACGGAAGTTGTGGTAGTATCATCATAGTTAATACTATGACATTCATTATTAAAAAAAGTACTTATTTTTTATTTAGGATATAATAGACAGTTCTAATGGGCATATCCAATTTTTCTGATATTTCACGGGGGCTTAACCCTTCATCTTTTAAGGACCTGACCTTGTCATGGTCATGTTTTCTTTTTCTGTTGTCAAAGTCCGCCCGGCTTTTTTTCAAAAGGTAATACACCCTGTTAAGTGACAGGCCAAGTCTTTCGGAAATTTCACGGGCGCTCAGTCCTTCATCGGAGAGTTTTTTTACTTCAAATTCTGCACCGTCCGTTTTTGATTTCGCTCCCCAGTTATATTTTTTAACGACTTCAATGTCAAGCTGTGAGAGTGCATCAATATATGTCTTTGAAGTTCTATTGTATACGCTTGGAGAGCAGGTGATCTCTTCCAGATTAGGGTATTTTTCAATGAGCTCCACAATCATTGAAGATGATGGAACCTTCGTTATATGAATTGTGGTAACGTTTTCATCCATACAATCACTATTTCTTAATCAGGTCCATGAATTTCTTGGACTTGTCGCTTTTCGGATTTCTTATCTGGTCAATGTGCTTGATTTCCTTCTTGATTCTTGATTCGTTAATGTTGAAAGCGTTGCTTATATCTTCAATTTCAACCTCAGAGCTCTGATGTATCAGTGCCGCTCCAAGAGCAACCTGATTGAATTTGATATGGGAGCTTCTTGACTGCTTTTCAAACTTGAACTTTTCATATAACAATAAATCCATTTCAGGAATCGGAATTATCTTGATGTCTGTGAAGCTGTTCAGGGTTTCTATGACCTTTGTGTATGTAGTCTGGAACACTTTCCTCTGTTCCCTGTCCAGTTCCACACGGATGTATGGGAACGGTCCTGAAACTATTTTACGGGAGTTGTTTGAGGTTGTCATGTAATATTTGAACATGTCCCACATTATCAAGGTCGGGGCGAAGTTCTTGAAGGTGTTCTTATAGATGGAATCCCTTATTTTCAAATCACGGCTTAAAGACCTTTTGATGTTGCCGAACCTATCAACGTAATTCAGCTTTTCAAATTCCTTCTGGATTTGAGATTTTCTCCATGCATCGATTGCATTGAGGTCATATTCATCAATGAAATCCGGTGTCTGGTTTTCATATTTTGCAAGGACTTCATAGTATTTGTTGAGCCTTTTGAAGTCTGTCAACCTTCTTTTAAGGATATCGTCCTTGATGTCAAAGATTATTGATTCGGCATATTTTACGTATGCCAGTGCAAGGGCGGTCCTTGCATGCTTGTCGTCGATGATGGCGGGTTTTGTCCTGTGGAAACGCAACGCCTCTATCCTTACGTTTCTTCCGTACTGGCGCCTTACCTCCTCTTCGTAATTGTTGACATACTGGGAGTCAAGGGTTATGTTTTTCCGGATTAAACGATTGTTCCTGTCCCTGAACTTGATTACGAGAGCTATTGTCTTGACGACACCTTTACGTTCCTGTTTGAGGATATTCAGCACGTGCTTGAATGCTTCACGGCCGTAGGGGTTGAGTTCGCCGAACAGCACCATGTAGTTTCCCGAAAGGGGCAGGTAAGGTATTATGTCGAGCCTGTGTGTCGCTTCCTTTCTCACCTTGAATGTGAATCCCATGGATCCACAGCTGCACTTTGCCTCCCTCTGCCTGTATTCATCGATTGAATACTTCTTATAGCAAGAATTGCATTTCACATATCCAAACTGCTCAAGGTTTCCGATTGCAATCTTGTGCGAATCGATGGCTGACTTTACCCTGTCAAGAATATTCTTTTTGGAGTTTGCCTTCATTCTGAAAATCTGATTGTGGCGTGAGTTTTCACCGACCTCCTCAAGTGAGACTTCGGCAACGGATTTTGTTCCGTAACGGCTTAATGCAGTGAAAGGTGTTGTGTAACCCTGTGCGTCCATGTCGTCCTTGAGGCTCTGCAAATGGTCTAGTCTGTCAACTAACTTAAAGTAAAGGCTTTTGAAATTGTCAAATTCCTCAATGTCATCAAGGATGATTGGGTCATTTGCAATTTCCTTAAGGTAGTTCTCGGCTTTGTTTACCAGGACAGACTCTTCCATTTTAATCAAATTTATTGAATTCTTTCGCCGACTTGTCCGTTTTCATCAGGTGAGAGCAATGCTCCTGAAGCGCCTGTTGCCAAAATCATTCCTTCGGATAATGTTCCGAAGAGCTTTGCAGGCTGCAGGTTTGCCACTACACATACTTTTCTTCCGACCAGTTCTTCAGGTGCGTAGAATTTGGCAAGTCCTGCGACGATTTGTCTTGGCTTTTCTTCTCCGATGTCAACCTGCAATTTTAACAGTTTATCGGATTTTTCGATTTTTTCAGCTTCTTTTACTTCTCCTATTTTAATTACAAATTCATCAAATTGATCTATTGTCACTAAATCTGTCATATTTTCATCCTCGTTTTCATTTAGGTTTTCTTTAAGTTTGGCTTTTTGAGCCTCGATTTCTTCATCTTCAATTTTTTTGAATAATGGTTTTGCCTTATTTATTTCATGGCCTGCAGACAATGGCACTTTCGCATCTTCCCAGTTATCTAAACTGCCAAGATTCATTATGTCTGCAATCTTATCTGCTTTAGTTGGAAGGAAAGGTTTTAACATGTATGCCAATGTTTTTGCCAGTTGATTAGATAAGTGTAAGCAGTTTGCAGCCTTTGTCCTGTCTTCTTTTATCGCTTTCCAAGGTTCTGAATCATTGAAATATTTGTTTCCTTTTTTAGCCACCTTGAATATTTCAAGCAATGCCTCACGGAATTCGTAGTTTGCTATATATTTGCCTGCATTATCCGGAAGCTCTTCGATTGCTGATTTGAACTCCTCATCTTCCTCGGAAGGATTTTCATATTCAGGGATTTTGCCGCCAAATTGCTTTTTGGTGAATACGAATGTCCTGTGGAGGAAGTTTCCGATTACATCAGCCAGCTCGTCGTTGTTTCTTCTCTGGAAGTCATCCCATGAGAAGTCTGAATCCTTGTTTAAAGGAGCGTTTATTGTCAAATAGTATCTTAATAAATCAGGTTCATAGTCTTCTACAAAATCAGCTATCCATATCACCCAATTTTTACTTGTGGACATCTTCTCGCCTTCAAGGGATAAGAACTCGCCGGCATAAATCATGTCAGGCAGTTTGCATCCGTATGCTGAGAGAAGCCCAGGCCAGAATATTGAATGGTGGTAGATAATGTCCTTTCCTATGAAATGGACAACGTAATCGTTCCAGTACTCTTCCCATTTCCTGCCTGATGTCTCTGACCATTGTGATGCTGATGAGATATAGCCCAGGAATGCTTCAATCCAAACGTACAACACTTTGCCTTTGGCCTCATCCAGAGGTACAGGTATACCCCAATCCATATCACGGGTTAAAATCCAATCGGTCAGGCCGTCGTTGAGCCAATTTATTGCATAGTTCTTGACGTTTGCAGGCAGGTTGTCATTGCTGTTGATGTAGTCCTTGAGAGTGTCTTCAAATTCAGACAGCTTGAATGCATATTGGAAAGTGTCCTTGATTATAGGTGTTGTTCCGCAGGTTATGCAGTGAGGCTCATCAAGTTCTGTTGGGTTGAGTGCCTTTCCGCATTTTTCACAGTGGTCTCCCCTTGCTTCGGATCCGCAGACCGGACAGAGACCTTCCACATATCTGTCTGGAAGGAACTTGTTACAGTTAGGACAGTACAGCTGCTGGATATCCTCCCTGTAGATGAATCCGTTATCATACAAGTCCTTAAAGAAATTTTTTGCAATCTCGTAATGCTTTTCATCTGTAGTTCTTGTGAAATTGTCCAGTGATATGTTCATTGACTCCACATCACGAACAATCAAATCGTGATATCTTTTTGCAATCTCAATCGGTTTCTTGTTTTCCTTATCCGCCTTTACTGCAATGGGAGTTCCATGCT
>NZ_CAMVPN010000131.1 GCF_947169325.1 uncultured Methanobrevibacter sp.
ATATCAATTAATAATACAAATAACATATTAAGTATTATAATTGTGGGTCGCACTCGTTAATGTAAAAGTCAAGCTATAAAAATAATAGTTAGTAGAATACTTTCGTTTTAATTAATCATGAAATCAAATATTTTATAGGTAAATTAATGGCGATGAAGAATTATAAAAAGAGAACAAATGTTACAAAAAAAGCAAGGATAAGATATGGAAAATATTCCAATATCTTATTGTATCAGTTATTTTTTCAATTCGGCCAAATTATCTTTTAACAGTTTATAGATGTTTTCAGCACCTATGATTTCATCATCGCTGACTTTCCAGCTTGAAGGGTACAGTATGAACGGTTTGGATTGGTCCCCACCGGCTCCGCCGTGACTTCCAACCAATTCCTCAAAGGCGCAGACCTCATCGGCCTCATCATCATAAAAACTGTTTACAAGGATGTCCGGAACATGTTCAAATGAGCTGGTTCTTTTAAGATGTCTGACTATATTGTTTCCAAATCCTTCAAGAGGGTTTTCGCCTTCAATATCACCGCTGTCCAGATAATATGTTCCGTTTTTGCCGATAGCCAAATCACCGTGTTCCTTGGATTTGACCAAAATGAAACCGACATACTCGTTATCTACAATGCCAGGTATCAGTTCAGGGAAGTATTCATTGAGCTCCTCATATGTCAGTCTCTGGCTCCATTGTGTGAGATAAATCATTGCGAGATTACCTGAAGCCAATACGATAACTTCAGAGTCGCTTAATTCCTCTTGTTCTTTTTCTTCTTTTTTAATTTTTTTCTTGTCCCTTGAAAATGGAGAAGAACCTGCAAAGTGGTCTTCATTTGAATTCATTTTTGCAAACACAGACATGTCTTCCGGAAGCAGGGATTTAACAAAATCCTCAAATGTTTCGCCGTATCTTTGTGTGAATGTGGCGCCGTTAGTCTGGCCATGGTCTGATTGGATTACAAACTGGTAGTCCCTTGGACAGTACTTGTTTGCATCAGTCAAATGCTTGATTTGCTTGTCCATTTCCCTTAATGCAAACCATGCGTCATTGTCTCTTACACCGGAGTGGTGAGCAATCTCATCATAACCCAGGTATGTTGAGTATGCAACGTCAATGTCTCCAATAAACATGTCCCCAATAAGTGTTGAAGTGTTGATTTCCCTCATGAATACGTTTGTAGCCGCCCTTGTTGGAATGTATGCTATTCCACGTTTTATTCTTGGCCTGACGTTTTTTACTGAATGTGTAATTTGTGACCAGATTTCACGCACAATGTCTGCAAGAAAGAGAGCAATTATACGTGCAAAATAGCTCGGATTGGAGAATACTGAATACCATGCCTTATTGTACAGCTTTTTAAAGTCCATAATCTTACTGAATGTGAATATTACATTGTCAGTGTCACCTGAGAACAGATTTGATCTGCTTGCTCCATTGTCAACAAGCAATCCGTTTCCATCTGAAATCCTCTCTTCCAGTTCAGGCACTTTACTGATTCCTGAACATTGCATCATCTGATTGCCGTTAGCCTTTTCTATCCATCTGAATGCAACAATACCTTCATTATTACCGTGAAGGATTCCTGCCTGACTTGCACCTGTCTGGGATGAAAGGTCGGTTTCCCACATTCTAAGATTGTAGTCACCGCTTTCAATCATTTCCTTAAGGGTAGGCATGTCCCCTCTTTCGACAGCTTCACATAAAACTTCATGGGCAAGCCCGTCAATTTCAACGATTATCACTCCAGGATAGTCCTTGATATCAGTTTTCCTTTTCTTTTCAGCATCCCTTAAAACAGCCCTGTAATATGAGGTGTCATCATCAATTGTTATTAATGAGGAGAGTATTGTTGTAACTGCAGCCATTGCCAACGGTACGAGAATCATTGCGGCGCCCTTAATTTCTATATCGAATAGAGGTGCGAAAAACTGAAGCAGGAGTCCGTTTAATACCAATGCCCCTATACCGAATGTTAAAACCAAAAACGGCATCGCTATTCTTGTTAGAATTGGCCAGAGTATGGCGTTTATTAAACTGATAAATACCACTAAACTCAATATGTCGTCAAAATAACTGAATTCGACCCCTAAACCTAAAAAGCTTATCAGATATATTCCTATGACATTTCCAATAAATATAATCAAACTTCTTTTTATACTTTTTTTAAAACTTCTTCTTGGGGTTTTTTCATTAATACTTCCCATGCAAATCACATTCCATGTTATTAAATTAAATAGGCAACTTTCCGGTGTATTGCTCTATTGTGTTTCGGGCATCATCCAAATTAACACCAGTTTCTTCTTCCACTGAAGATTTGATGTTATTTAAAGTCGTATCATTTACTTTTGAGCTTAAATCTCCAGTAATGTTTTCCACAGTTGAAAGGGTAGTTTCCAAATCAGTGCTTTCGGGATAAACGTTTTTGTACTCAACAGATTTTGCCATGTGAACAGCCATATCCCTGTTGTTGCAGCAAATCAGGATATTATCATGAGTTGTTTCATTTTCTAAAGGAATGCAATAGAATTTACCGTTGTAATTTACCTTAATGACATCAAATATGTGGATTTCCAACAATTCATCAGCATTTATCACATAACATGTGAAACCGTCAATTTCCTGCTTTTCCCCATTTTTTATTACATCATTCAGGGCATTGAATCCCAATTCAGTCACTTTGATGAAATTCGGATCCTCATGGCTATTGTATGTAACCAATATTCCATTGTTCCAGTGCCATATTTTAGCGCTCTCAACATCCCCATCATATTCCGTCTGATTGGAAGGAACCTCCATTGTTGTTCCGTTTGGAGTTATATCAATCCTATCATAATTCACCGAGGTCAGCATGAATATTACAACGCCGGCAATAACGATTAAAAGTATCACACCGATTATAATTATCTTTTTGTTATCCATTGTCCGTACCTTCCTTATTTAAAACCAACATTTTGCCGATTTCATATTATAATACGTTAATTAAAGTTTGTATTTTATGATATTTAAAAATTAAATGAAAAATAGTAAATTTAAAAAATATCCCTTGTTTGAATCTTTTAAGAACTTCAAAAAAAGATTCATTAAAAAAAATAAAAATAAAAGCAATCAAAAGATTGCTTATTGCGCTTCTATTCCATGTATAATCTTACACCTTGGACGATTAAAGCTACACCTATAAGAGCTGCAGCGAAAAGCGGATTATCTATGGATAATCCTCCAAGAGCAAAGGAGATTATACCTAAAATAATAATCAATATTGAAGCGATTTTTGAGAATTGTGAATCTGAAACGAGACCTACAATACCTGCTAAAATCAGTATAATACCAATTACATAGAATTGCAATCCGAAAATGAATGACAATGCCCCAATGTTACCTACAAATACTATTCCTACTAAAATGGCTAGAATTCCAACAACTATATTGAATGCTTTAAATCCGGACAGTATAATTGCTATACCAAAGATTATCAAGCTTAATCCAATGAGGACTGTCAAAAATGCGGTACTGAAAATAGGGCAGATTAAAAAAATTAATCCTAAAATTATAGACAATATTCCAGATATCTTATTTGGCTCCATATTTTTTCCTCCATAATATTATACTTCAAAAAAATGAAATGAGAGTTAAACTCTCATTGTTTTCTAGGTTGCAGCCGCAACGTTGCAATAAATACAACTGCCAACAGGATCGCCGTTACTATCATTACGAATCCCATAGCTTCCTGAATAATGGTATCTACAGCTTTCAGAACAGTACTGTCCTGTGTAATATTATCAGTACCTGCTGTTTGGAGATAATCTGTGGCATCATTAAAGAATTGTTGGTCACCTGAGTGCTCAGGTGCATACATATCGATTGCAGTGCTGAGACCTCCCATAACACCAAGAATTAAGATTACACCGATAATTGCTGTACCCATTGATTCACCTAATGTCT
>NZ_CAMVPN010000132.1 GCF_947169325.1 uncultured Methanobrevibacter sp.
ATTGCATCTGCTGGAGCAATGATTACTGGAGA
Organism: uncultured Methanobrevibacter sp.; assembly: GCF_947169325.1. GTDB lineage: Archaea > Methanobacteriota > Methanobacteria > Methanobacteriales > Methanobacteriaceae > Methanocatella. The sequence continues at coordinate 33 of NZ_CAMVPN010000132.1, forward strand.
TTTGTTCAACTTCACATTGTTCATGGCATTGGTTGGTATCTTAAATATAGGTATTGTATCTGCCGTTAAACAGACTACCGTGTTAAACTCTGCATTCAATTATGGATTGATTGCTATGATGTGCAGTTTGCCATTGTTTGGTGGTGCAGCAATAATACTTGCATCAACCGGAACATTGAGTCTGGCGGTCTTATCCCAAATGCCTGCTAATCCGATGGTAGTCTTTGGTGCTGTGTTAATGTTGATTGGAATATTGGGTGAAAGTGGAGTGGCACCGTTTTTCGCAAGCAAAGCGGAAATGTTCAGGACTGCTGGTTCACCGTATATCGTTATTATTCACCTGAGTTCTCTGTTTATTATCGTAAGAGCTGTTGAAATTATGTTATTGGTATTGTGGTAGTGGTAATATGGCTAGTCAAAAAATTATCTCAATTATCTTGTTGGTCTTATCAACAATAGCTATCCTTGCTTGTTTGGTCATAAATTGTGATGCATGGATAGTTTATACTGTAGCTATATTTGGCATTCCGACATGGGTTTTGTCTTTAGGATTATTAACAATGGCCAAACCAGCCCCTGAAGATGCTGAAGAAAGAATTAAGGAGCCATTCACTGGATATTAAGGTGGTATTATGAATTTGATGGCAGAAATTTTAATTCAGGTTGTTATTGCATTCCTTGCTGGAAGCCTTCTTCTAGGTTTGCATAGAAAAGTCATGGCCCGTGTTCAAAAGCGTCCGGGACCGCCTATAATCCAACATCTGATACACTCCTTGAAATTTTTCTTTAAGGAAACTGCATTTCCAAAAACAGTTTCAAAGGTATTTTATATTGGTATCACATTTATATTAGCATTAATTTGGATTGTTGGGGTCATTGCAGGGCCAGTTGCTCATGATTCTCTATTAATATTGTTTGGTGTTTATGCAGTCTACAAAATTGTTGAGCACAATTCAGGATCAAGTTCAGGTTCACCTTATGGTAAGTTAAGTTGTGTAAGGGCTGTTCTTTCAGCGGCAACAGAACTGCCGTTGTTTGCGGCTATTGTATTTGTCTATTTGGTGACCGGTACAATGGACATTGGTGAAATTATCGCTTACCAGTCAGTTCATGGACCTTTGTTCTTTTCAATTCCACTTGCCGCAGTGATGTTTTTCATGCTAATCATTACAAAATCCCCATATTCTCCGTTTGCAATAACTAAGGACAAGGTTTTAATATCTGGATTTGAAACTGAACACTTTGGATTGTTAAGGGGATTCATGCATTTCTCAGAGTCAATCGCATGGTATGTGATGCTTTGGGTATTCCTGACAATATTCTTCGGCCCATTGAATGCAGTAGGATATCTGATTGGAATGATTGTGATAACATTCATTACCGGATTTATCAATGCTACAACACCGATATTCTCTCCAAATCATTCAGTCATGACTCAAATTACTATAGGTGCTATCTGCTTCTTTGGAACAGTAGTTATGATATTCAGTGGGGTGGTTGCATGAACAGTGAAGATGTGATTGTCTATTTCACAGCATTGGTTGCTATTGGCATAATAGTTGTCGGCATTCTAACTACATGGTTGCACTCAACTGTTATTGCTCCGATAGTGATTATTGGAATTGTCCTGGCAATATTCGTATTGCTTGCCAAAGGCAATTTTGCACATAAGATTGAAAGTATAGAGAAATTATGTTTTATTATAACACTTATAGCAATAATCTGTTCATTTATATTGCTTTATAAACCGATGTAGGAGATATTATGTTAGATTATATGATTTATATAATTGCATTTGTTGTCGGATCCATTGCTGGTCTTGTATACAGCTACAAACAGCATGGTGAACCCTTTGTAGACACTTCGTTAAATGCAGTTGCGGCTGTTGTTGCAGTCGTCGGATGGGTTTTGGCATTTAATTCAGGTAATGTTATTTTATCTGCTATCGGTTTTGTTCTTGGCGGGTTCATAATGGGTGAAAGACCTGGTTACGGCAGAAAGGAAACTGCAATGGGTTTGATTATTGCAATAATTGTATATTTGATATTGAAATGTTACAGTATGATGTGATTTGAATGGATAGTGATGCTAAACTAAAATTGATGCAAAAAAGAATTATAAAAAGTTATGCTTGGCAAAGAGACATAATAGTTCCACTTTCCAAGGAATATGATTGTACTGTTGATGAGTTGGAAGAGGTGTTTTTTGATTTGCTGGATATGGGAGGTCTTGAAAATTTACATGGGACCTTCAAATCTGCCGAGGAAATTTGTTTATATCAAAAATTAAATGCGGATTTAAGGTTATGCTGGTTCAGCGGCACTTTGGAGGTAATATCTCCTGAAGATGCAAAGAATTTAAAATTAAAAATAATCGAAGAAATCAATAATGGAAAATCATACGAAGATGCTCTTAAAGATGGAAAATTAGAGCTGTATCAACTATTAAAAAATGAAGCTAAGCTTAGATCAAGTTTATAAAATTATAAAAATAAAAGAGGGAGTACAATGTTAGATGCTATTAAGGATGTTGTGAGGAAAAGCTCAATTCATGTCTGCATCGTAAATTGTGGTGGATGTAATGGATGTGATGTGGAATGCGTTGCATTATTATCTCCAAGATATGATTTAGAGCAATATGGTATTTATGTTCACAATAATCCTCGTGAAGCTGACGTCCTATTGTTGACTGGAGCAGTAACAGAACAATGGACAGACAATTTAAAAAGAATTTATGATAAGGCTCCTGAACCAAAAATTGCAGTGGCTGTAGGAAACTGCCCGCAATCAGGGGATGTATTTGCACAGGAGGGTGGCCATGTACACGCTCCAGCATCCGATTTCATTCCTGTTGCAGCAGCCATTCCTGGATGTCCGCCAAGGCCTAGTGAGATACTTGAGGCTATTTTGGCTGTTGGTCCGCAGGCTATTGCTGATCGTGGGAGGGAGATGAAATGATAGTGCCTATTGGTCCTATTCATCCTGCTTTAAAAGAGCCTATCAGACTCAAACTTCAAACTGAAGGAGAACGTGTCGTTAAAGCGGAAATTGAATATGGTTATGTTCATAGGGGTATTGAAAAGATAATCGAAGGACAGACCTGGCAGAAAGGAATCTATCTTTCAGAACGTGTATGTGGTATATGTTCATATGAACACACCCAAACATTTGCAGAAACCATAGAACAGATTTCTGATGTTGACGTTCCGCTAAGAGCCCAATTTTTAAGGGTAATTACAAACGAACTGGATAGGATACAAAGCCATTTCCTTGCCAATTCCACATTCTTCAAATCAATGGATCATGAAACATTGTTCATGCATGTTTTGGAGTTAAGGGAATATGCTATGGATTCAATTGAGCTTTTGACTGGAAACAGGGTAAATATGGGATGGAACGTTGTTGGCGGTGTCAGAATGGATGCTGATGAACGCCATTTCAAGCCTATACTGGAAAACCTTGATAAGATAGAGGAAAGCTTTGACAGGGTCAGAGCCCTGTTTGCCGAAGGTCCTGCACTTGCCCTGAGATGTAAAGGAATTGGTGTAATGAGCAAAAAAGAAGCCATTAAGGGACGTGCCGTGGGTCCTATAGGAAGAGCTTCCGGAATTAAAGAGGATTTAAGAAATGGGCATTACACATATGATGATCACTTTGACTTTAAGGTTATCCGTAGAAGCGAAGGAGATAACTATGCAAGAACAATGACCAGATTTGATGAAATCCCCGAATCAATCAGCTTAGTCAGACAGGCTATTGAAAATATTCCTAAAGGGGAAATACGTACTCCTGCAAATTTAAAATCCGGTTATGCAATGCGCAGAAATGAGGCTCCTCGTGGTGAAGTTACTTATATGATTGAGACTAATGGTAAT
>NZ_CAMVPN010000133.1 GCF_947169325.1 uncultured Methanobrevibacter sp.
ACCACCGAGATCTACACTCTTTCCCTACACGACGCTCTTCCGATCTCATCCCATTTCAGCATCAATGAACTTAATTTGTCTTTAAGTTCTGCATAATCGTAGGTAATTTGTTCAGATGATGTGATTGAGGTATTGTCGACCCATCGTTTTATAAACATTGCAAATGACCCATATAGGCCATTGTTCTCAATAATTCTTCCTTTATTGGACATTGATGTTAAAAAACAAAATAATAATTTGCTTGAAAATGATTTTCCACTAGCATTTTGACCACCAATGACGTTAATTTGATTAATATTGATATCTGCTTCATTAATAGGTCCAAAATTTGATATATGGAGATTTATTTTTCTTTGCATTTTTAACATCCTCTTTTTGAATTTTTATTAATTTATAACTTCGCATGTTACTTTTTTTAAGTTATATTTTAAATAATTTAACTTTTTTAAACAATTTGTGGGCATTTTGTATTAAAGACATGACTTAAAGTTTGATTGAATGTTAGTACATATTATGATTTGTTTCCAAATTATAAATAATTTTTTCTTTGCTTTCAGGTCAATTTTACGAACTGAGGGAAATTTTACGAAGTGGCAACAATTTTACGAAGTAGGAGCAATTTTCATCTGATTTTGTTAGTGAACAATCGCGTTTTCGCGATAAAATATCCGTTCCGCCAAGTAAATTTTCAACTTCACGCATCATTTTTCAAAAAATAGTGTATTGGCTCCATTGGAATATTTGATATCATCATCTGTTTTGATAAAATACGAGATACGGAAATAATTTATCGTCCAATAATTTGCCTATATCAAATAAAAAGCGTTAAAATAAAAATATGTTCATCCATACGATTTATTTTCATTTTAAAGCATGGAATTCATCAGTTTAATTAGGTCATATGGCTATTGATGAAATTGAATTAAAATCAATGATTTCAGTAACTAAATTCATATTAATCAATTCATCTCTAAAAAATGTCAAATCACGGTCATGTGAAACAATAGGTGATTTTTTTTGTCTGGAAAATAAGATTAACATCTTATCTTCAATTGAAGGATTCAATGAATCGGTTTTTTTGAGATTTAAATATTGATTAATATTAGGTAATTGGTTAAATCCATCATAAGCACTATTAATCAAATCAATTAAGGCTGTTGAAGGAGTGTATTCTTCAACTACAAATTGAGTTGATTGTTTAAGTCTTTCAAGGTTACGTTTAATTTTAGTGTACAAACGCAATTTTTGGTGTTGCTCAATTTCACTAAAATAATCCTCAATAATCTCATAAATCCCCTTCTTCATTATTTCATTAATAATGAAGTCAGGAACTATAATTATTGAATTCTGATTAAACAAAAAGTTAGTTAACATTTCAGCAGGATTGGTATGTTGTTTAATATTATATCTGCCTTTTGGAAAGCAATAATAGATAATTACATTTGTGTCATATATTACCTGTTTTATATTCTTTAGCCGAATCATCAAATCACGTTATAAAATAATTTCATCAAATTCATCATCATCTAATCTAGGAAGAATGCCCAATTCTTGACTTACATAATCTTGAATTCTGTCAAAATTTTCTTCCAATTCATTTAGATTTAAATATTCAAATACCCTAGAGTTGCCATCGCACAATTCATAAATCTCTTTTACATCAATTACGTATTGCAAGATCAAATTTAATAAATCGTTTTTCATTTGGGGATTTAATTCTTCCTTGGACAATACGATATGTAAATAGTCAAGAGACCCAGAAACAATAATGCTGTTATTGCATTGACCAAAATCAGTGAAATAGTCAATATAATTCTGAATTTTATCAAGTAAGGTATTCTTAAAATAATCTAAATCATCATCAATTGCAATAATTTGATAAAAGATAGTATTTCCAAATAATTCCAATTGTATTATGTCATCATATGCATTGCCTACAATTTCAGAATCAATAAGAGGTTTTATTTTATGCAATTCATTAATTGCATCTTCACGTGAAAGATTTGGATTATCATTCAAATAGAATAAAATTGTAGATGCTGATTCCAGATAATGAATAGATTTGTCTTTGACGAAATTTTTAAATGATTCGACTTTAAAATCATCAATTTTAACTGGAGAGTAGTTATTATGAATATCCATATTGTAATATTCATCTGCCAAAGCACTTGAATAAGGACCTCTGATGTATAAATTATATTCATAGCTATGATTCCATCCAAAATATTTGGCAATATAAACAAATTTTTGAACTTTCAATCTGAAATTAAAATCCTTTTTAATTTTAATTGAAAAATCATCATTATCCTTAAATAATAAGACATCTTTGAGAGAATTAATAAAATATATGAAATGACCAATGGTTTTCATAAAAAACACCTCTTCAGATATTGTGATATAATATTTCAATTTATTACTATATAAGTACTTTCAAACGAAGTTTGAAACTAAATTCTATAAGTAATATTTTTTAATTAATGAGATCTATTAATCAAATCATCCAATTTTCAGAATATCTTATTTGATTAAATTCCATATTTTTCTCAATAATGCAGACCTATTAATAATAAGTCTGAAGCTATTCAACCACAGGTGTGTGAAAAAACTCACAATCCACAACTTATGGTGGGGTAGTTGAACCTTTTCAAATAATTATGGGTATATTGTCTCTTAAACAATATATACTTTATGAGAGAGCATTTGAAAAGTAATGGGTTTTAAATTGGGACAATTTTACGAAGTCAAAGCAATTTTACGAAGTGAGAACAATTTTACGAAGTTGGAGCAATTTTTAGAAGATTTGATATGCATCTTTTTTCCAGAAACATACGTCGGTTTCTTGGTGACGTATGTTTATAGTTTTTTATCAATAATCTGATTGACTTGTTGTTTTGTCTAATCTTATTTTTTTGTATTGTGAATATAATTTTGTTTTTCTTTTAAAAAATTGATTTTATTTCGTAATATTGTCTAAAACTGTTAAATTGTTCTCTAAACTTTAAATAACTTTATATAACTTGGAGTTTAAAGTAACTACTACGCGTAACAACATATTTTAATTTCTAGAAGTTAAAAGGAGGTAGAATGGTAGTAGATAAAAGAATGGATAAACCGATGGATAAACTAGTAAAAAGACAAGCAGTATATGCTGGGGCGGTTATACATGAATTTCATGAACTTCCGGGTAAATACATGGGGTCCTGTGCTAATGAGTATCCGGATTCTAAAAATGTTGTGCCCCGAGTGGATTCTGCATATGTTGTTGAGATTAATGGAAGATTGTACATTATCAATCGTGAAGATGAGAGCAGCCCTATTGATAATGGAGTATTTGAAAAAATCAATAACTATAGGAGATTATTGGAATATACTTTTAAAATGCCGGTAATTCCAGTAATTACAACTCATCTTCCCGTAGATCAATCGTTAATCACTGTTGGTATTTCACTAACCACATACATGGATATTATTGTGATTTCCTATCCTAATTTAGGGGGTAGCGAAAGATTAAGTACTATTAGAAAGAAAATTAATGATGAGAAAGTTCTCTCTGGTGTTGAAGCCATGAATTTGGTAATGATTCCAAGGATGTTTACCTCTGGAAATGCCGAAATTCTTGAAGAGGTTTGTGTTTTACTAAAAAATGCTAAAGTTGAAGATGAGGAATTCAAATTTGAATTGGTCTTAGAAATGCAGTGTGTAATTCACAAATACGCTGAAACATTGGAGGACATACTTCGTTTGGAAGAGGTGATTGATTTGTCTGCAACACGTATAGCAGTACATCAAAATAAGCAACGTTTA
>NZ_CAMVPN010000134.1 GCF_947169325.1 uncultured Methanobrevibacter sp.
AGAATATGAACAGGAATCCGAATATTATCGCTATAACTCCGATGATTATTGTCGCTATTGCAAACATATCAAAACCATGTCTCATGTTGATTCCCAAAAATACTGTCGCAATACCGAAGAACAGCAAGCTTAAGCCAACGATTATTGAAATCAATCCTGCGGAAAACATAGGAAATACTATGAATAGCAGTCCCAATATAATGGATAGGATTCCAGCACCTTTGTTGAAGTCCATTGTGTCACCTCCTTTAAATAAGCTAATTTTATATATCAATTAAATGTTATTTAATATTATGTCTGATTTTGAAGAAATTATAAACAATAGACGAAGTATTCGTGAATATACTAAACAGGATGTAAGTGATGAAGATATTCTAAAAATCCTCAAGGCGGGAATGCAGGCACCTGGATCAAGACTTGGTGCAGAGCCTTGGGAATTTGTAGTAATCAGAAACCGTGAAACTTTGGATAAAATCGCTGAAATCAAACCTAGGGTCAAAACTGCACCGGTTGCCATTTTGCTCGTTGCCAATATCGAAAGGGCATTCTATAAGCTTCACTGGCAGCAGGACATGTCAGCGGCAGCTGAAAACATGCTGCTTGAAGCGGTCAATCTTGGATTGGGAGGTCTTTGGAACGGTGTAGCACCGACAGAAGAGACAATGGAAAAGATTGCTGGGATATTCGGTCTTGACAATGAAAACCAGATTCCATTCTGCATAATCACAATAGGATATCCTGCCGAAGGCTGGGAAAACAAGTTCATGGACAAATTCGACGACTCGAGGATTCATTATGAAAAATATTAAATACGATTTTGAAAGCGTAATCGATAGAAAAAACACCAATTCCCTAAAATGGGATTTGTTTGACGATGACTATCCGATGTGGGTAGCGGACATGGACTTCAAGGTTGCTCCAGCTATCGAAAAGGCAGTTCAAAAAAGAGCATCTCATCCAGTATATGGATACACTATTGTTCCTGATGCGCTGTTCGAATCATACATCAGGTGGTGGGATAGAAGATATGGCTTTAAAATGTCAAAAGAGCACATGTTATACTCAACTGGTGTCATGCCTTCAATATCTTCAATGATTAGGTGCCTGACTGATGTGGGGGACAATATTGTAATCCAATCTCCAGTATATCATGTATTTTTCTATGTGATTGAAGACAATAACCGCAATGTATTGGAAAACCAATTAAATTATGAAAATGGAATCTATTCTATCGATTTTGATGATTTGGATGAAAAATTATCTAAATCCAAATTGATGATATTGTGCAATCCTCATAATCCCGTTGGCAAAATCTGGTCAAAGGAGGACATTGCAAAAATCGGCGAGCTATGCAGGAAGAATGATGTTGTTTTAATCAGCGATGAGATTCACTGTGATTTGACAGATCCTGATGCAAAATACAATCCATTTGAAACATCCAGCGATTATGATAAAGCAATAACTTGCTTGTCTCCTTCAAAATCATTTAATATTGCAGGATTTCAAAGTTCAATAGTCCACACTAAAAACATTCATCTTCTGGAAAAAATCAAAACCCAGATGCACATTGACAACTCGGATTCATGCAATGTATTTGCAACAGCAGCAGTAATTGCGGCATACAATGAATCTGAAGATTGGTTGGAGGAACTAAAAGAAGTTTTGCATGAAAATAAGTTGATTGTTAATGATTATTTGGCAAGTGAACTTCCAATTGTGAAGTTGGTTCGATGCGATGCAACTTATTTGCTGTGGTTGGATTGTTCAGCATTGAAAGTGCCTTCAAAAGTATTATCTGGTTTTTTAAGAACAAATCAGGGACTATTCCTGTCTGCCGGAAGTGATTTTGGCCAATGCGGTGATGGATTTTTGAGAATGAACATTGCATGCCCTCCAGAATTGTTAAGGGAAGGATTGGGAAGACTTAAGGCAGGCATAACTGCCTTAAACATTATCAATAAAGGATTGTATTAGCCAGTCTGAAATGCTGATGTCTGAGTCATATCTGATTATTTCGTCTTTAGCAAACCATTTGGCTCTGACAATCTCATCACCATCAACTTTAATTTCCCCTGACTCATACTCGGCAGTAAATGCAAGCATCAGGGAATTTGGAAATGGCCATGATTGGCTTTTCTGGTATTCTAAGTTTTTAATATTTATTCCTATCTCTTCAGCCACTTCTCTGTGCACTGCTTCTTCAATGGATTCGCCAGGTTCTACAAAACCTGCAACAAGGGCATATCTGATGTTTTCATGATAGCTATGCTGGGCCATCAGCAATTTGTCCTCATTTCTAACTGCCACAATAATTGCAGGAGCGATGCGAGGATAGTGCACTTGACCACATGAAGGGCATTTTAACATCATGTCCTTTTCATCTAAGAGGGTCTTCACTCCGCACCGACCACAAAATTGGTGGGAGATATACCAGTCCCTCACCAAAACCGCTTTAGTTGCCATTAAATATAGGTCTTTGTTAATGTCGTACACTTCTTTTAAATTGAAAAATGTTTCATTGGCGATGACATTAACGACAAAGACGTCCTTGTTTTTATATCTGCCGATATATAATTTAAAATCAACATTAACGCTGTTAATGTCAGTAGGTAATGTTTTGTCCTCATTTAAATATAATTCTCTTTCGTTGTTGAAAATAAAGTAATAAGCATCATCGCTTGAGTATGAATCACTGAAATCAATCTCGTAATCTTCATAAATGGACTTTTCTATCATGTTTAATGGTTTATATTAAATGTTTATTAAATTATTGCTGTCACTTTGAAAAATTGTTCTGACTTCGTAAAATTGTTCTGGGAGAAACATTTTTTAAATGATTTGCTATTTAATCCAAAAAATAATCTTTAATAAATTATTTGGAGTAATTAATCATAAGAGGTGATATTATGGGGCAATGGGTAGAGCTCGTTTTAAGAAAGGAACAATTTGACCTGATTATTGACTGTCTGGAATCTAAATCTTGTGATAGTGATGATTTCTTTGAAATTGAAAGATATGTCTATCTAATCAATGATTTGCAGGACCAGGAACAGACTTATCAGCAAAAACTTTTAAAGGAGAGCGATATCAAATTTTAGGTGGTTTCTATGGATGTTTTAAAACGTGATGATTTAATTGAAAAAATTATTGATTTTGACTCAAGGGATACAGTTCTGCTGCTGACCGGAGTTAGGATGTCTGGTAAGACCACATTGATTAAAAGTGTCATTGACGAACTTAAAAGCAGGGGTGTCAGTGAGGGGAATATTTTTTATCTGTCCTTCCGGTCAATGGATTATTATTCGGCAAGCTCTTATGAGATTTATCAGAATATCAAAGATAAGATAGATGGAATTGAAGGTAAAATCCATCTGTTTTTTGACCATGTCGAGGAATTTGAGAATTGGCAATTTGTTGTAAACAGTTTTAGGTCTTGGAATAACTGCGATGTCACAGCGGCAATAAACTATTCCCAATTCTACACTTTAGGCCATAATTCTCTTGGTGGAAGATCACTTTTCTTAGAGGTTTATCCATTTTCATTTAAGGAATTTCTCCAATTTAAAAAGGAATTCACTGATGAAGACAAATCCGATAAAGAATTTTTCATTGAATATTTGAAATATGGGGGAATGCCTGAAGTGGTTCAGCAAAAGGATTGTGAAAAATTTTCATTGTTAAAAACCATTTATCGAATAATTCGCTATGAGGATTTTATAAAGGAAATAGATGCCGATTCTTTCTTAATCAATGATTTTTTAAGGTATATGATTCTCA
>NZ_CAMVPN010000135.1 GCF_947169325.1 uncultured Methanobrevibacter sp.
GAAGAGGGGAGTAATTTTCGGTCACAGGGAATTTAATGAAATTAACAATTTAATCAATCAGAATAAGGACTTCGCTGTTGTAACAGGCATGATGCCGAGCGGTCAGATGCATATAGGCCATAAGATGGTGGTTGACCAATTGAAATGGTATCAGGAAAAAGGAGCAATGCTGTCCCTGCCGATTGCAGATTTGGAATCCTATGCCGCACGTGGAATGAGCTTTGAAAAAGGCCGTGAAATTGCAGTGAATGAATACCTAACAAACTGGATTGCATTAGGTCTTGACCTAGAAAAGGACAATGTCAATGTCTATCTTCAGTCTCAAAATAAGTTGTTGCAGGATTTGGCTTTCAAAGCATCAAGCAAAACCAATTTCAATCAGCTTAAAGCCATTTACGGTTTTACACCTTCAACAAACATTGCTCACGTTCAGGCACCTTTGGTTCAGGTTGCTGACATTTTGCTTCCTCAAATTGAGGAATTTGGAGGTCCGAAAAAGGTTGTAGTGCCGGTTGGCATTGACCAGGATCCTCATATCAGGCTAACAAGAGACATTGCCCAAAAGCTCCATGAGGATTTGGGATTTTTGACTCCTGCTTCAACATATCATAGGTTCCTCACAGGATTGACTGGCGATAAGATGAGCAGTTCCAAACCAACAACTGCAATATACCTCAATGACACTCCTAAGGAAGCTGCCAAAAAGGTTAAAACTGCCAAAACTGGTGGAAGAGAAACCTTAAAAGAGCAACAGGAATTGGGTGGAGATGTAGACAAGTGTGTAATCTATGAGATGCTGCTATACCACCTGATTGATGATGACGAAGAGCTTAAAAAAATCAGAACAGAGTGTTTGAACGGAACATTGCGTTGCGGAGACTGTAAGGTCAGAACTGCCGAACTGATGGAAGAGTTCTTCGAAGAGTTGCAGGACAAACAAGCTGAAGCCCGTGAGATTGCTAAAACATTGATATGATGATTGGAGAAGTTAAGAGGGCTTTCAGTGAAAACAAGTGGGCTATTATTGTATCAATAGCCATACTTTTCATATCTTTAATTTTAGGCTACGTATTGGAGCCTAACTTATATGACTATTTTAACCCTGTTGTTGATGATTTTACTCAAAAGGTAGACTCTGGTGTCATTCAATTAACGTTTCAGGACATATTTTTCAATAATTTCAGAATAATATGTCAGATGTTTATTTATGGGATTATCTTTTGCTTTTCAGCTTTGATATTGGCTTTCAACGGATTTTTTGTAGGCTATTATGTGGCAACTACTGAAAATTTGTATTATACATTGCTTTTAATAATTCCTCATGGCATTTTTGAGTTTTCATCCTGCATTTTGGCGTGTGCCGGTGGTTTCGTTTTGTTTAATTTCATGTATAAGTTCCTAAAAACTTTTTGGAAGTATGAAAATGAATCCGCTTCTGAAAGTTTCAGAGTCTCATTCATTGAAAACTTCGATAAATTAAAGCAGGCTCTGATAATATTTGCAGTTGCAGCAATTTTAATGGTAATTGCAGGTTTTGTTGAAGTTTATCTGACAGTTCCGATTGCAAATTATATTATAGGTTAAACTTTTATATTAACGATTAAAAAAATAATATTGTGATTTTATGATAAGATGTGTTTCATGTGGACAAGAATATGATGACGATGAAGTAATCTACACATGTGAAAAGTGTGGATCCGTACTTGAACTCGTCAATGAAATTGATGTTTCTAAAGATATATTTGAAGGTAGAAGAGATAATTTATGGAAATTTAAGGAATGCATTCCTGTTGATGAAAGCAAAATAGTTTCCCTTGATGAAGGTGGAACCCCATTCTGCAAATGCGATAAGTTAGGCGAAGAACTTGGCGTTAACCTATACGTTAAAGTTGAAGGTTCCAATCCAACCGGAAGTTTCAAAGACCGTGGCATGACTGTTGGTATGACAAAAGCTATGGAATTGGGAGTAAGCACAGTTGGATGTGCTTCAACAGGTAACACTTCCGCATCACTTTCAGCTTATGCTGCCCGTGCAGGTTTAAGATGCATTGTATTTTTACCTTCAGGAAAAGTGGCTTTAGGAAAACTGGCTCAGGCAATGTTCCACGGCGCTGAAGTAATGTCCATCAACGGAAACTTTGATGAAGCTTTAGAAGCGATGACTGCTCTTGCTTTAGAAAAACATCTTTATTTATTAAATTCAATTAACCCATACAGATTGGAAGGGCAAAAAACCATTGGTTATGAAATTGTCCGTGATTTGGGATGGCAATCTCCAGACAGGATTATCCTACCTGTAGGAAATGCAGGAAACATTTCAGCTATTTGGAAAGGTGTCAAGGAATTCTATGATGCAGGATTTATTAAGGATTTGCCAATGATGACCGGTATTCAGGCGGAAGGAGCATGTCCAGTTACAAATGCATTTAAAAAAGGAGATAAAAGGGTTGTTCCTGTAGAAAACCCTGAAACTATCGCTACTGCTATCCGTATAGGTGCTCCTGTAAGTGATATTAAGGCATTGAATGCAATTTACGATTCAAACGGATATTCAGAAACAGTAACTGATGAAGAAATATTGGATGCTCAAAAACTTCTTGCAAGAACAGAAGGTATTGGTGTTGAACCGGCTTCTGCAGCTTCAATCGCAGGTCTTAAGAAGCTTGTTGCTCAAGGAGTAATTGACAAAGGAGAAACAATAACATGTGTCGTTACAGGACACTTGCTTAAAGATCCAAACACTGCTATCGATGCTTGTACCCAACCAACTCAAGTGGATGCTGATATCGATACTTTAAGAGAAATTCTCATGAATAAATAAGATTAACAATTTTTAAATCTTATTTACTATTTTTATTTTTAATTTTGCTTTTTAATTTCAATTCTTTCGAACTAAATTAACACTTTTTTTGATTTAAGTATTGTATGAAAAACATTTCGAAATACAATACGTGCACTTTTCATGAATAAAAAGTTTTCATTACATTGATGAAATCTTTCAAAATCAACACTATTAAACCAATATATTTATATATAAGCAAATTTAAATTATCTATTAACAAATTAATGAGGTGAAATAATGAGTGAATTACCAATTGCTCCTGTAGGAAGAATCTTAAAAAATGCTGGTGCACAAAGAGTAAGTGATGACGCAAAAATTGCATTAACCGAAGCAATCGAAGATTACGGTAATGAAATCGCAGCAAAAGCTGTTGGATTTGCACGTCACGCTGGTAGAAAAACTGTAAAAGCAGAAGATGTAAAATTAGCAATCAAATAGATTTGTTAGTTGATCATTAGATAGTAATTTTTTACTATCTCTTTTACACTTTTTACTATTTCTTTTTCTTTTTTTCATTTATTTATTTTCTAATTTTGACCTATTTTTAGATACCTTTATATACTATGCGAACTAACTTATTATTGTCTAGTTCTCTAGAATTATTTCATTGATTACTAAATTTTTATTTTTAGTTTTGCTAAAAATTATATAAAATTCAGAAGTATTTGTATTGAAAGTCTAATCCCTCTTGTTTTTTTATTACGGGATTATATTTAGTGATATATGAATTATTCAAGAATTAGTATTATAAAACCGTGTTAGATTAGTCTATAGAATTATTGGAGTAATTTACGTGGTTGAATATATAATTTACATTATATTATGATTCAAAAGAATTATAATATCTGCCGATGGATGGCATAGCCAGATGA
>NZ_CAMVPN010000136.1 GCF_947169325.1 uncultured Methanobrevibacter sp.
ATATTAAAGCAAATAATTAATGTTGAAAAATTAGAAGAGATTACCTACATTACACGCGAAGATATTCAAATTTTAGACAGTTATAATCAAACACAGCATAATTTTAAGTATAATGATATTTTGGATGCATTTAACGATAATTTATCAAAATATGAAGATAATCTGCTGGTGGGTTATGAGGACAATAGTTATACTCATGGACAGGGTGCATTCATTGCAAATGAGGTTGCAGGTAAATTATGTGAGTTGGGTGTTGTAAAACAGGATCATGTTGCATTATTCGTAAATCGCAGTGAATGGGTCCTGCTTGCAAGCATGGGTGTTCTATCAAGGGGAGGCATTTACGTACCTATTGATACAGGCTATCCCGATGAAAGAGTTATTCTAATGCTTGAGGACACTAAATCCAAAGTGGTCATTGTTGATGATGATAGCTCAAAACGCATGAAAAGCATCATTGCTAAAAATGATTTGGATATTGATGTTTTGAATGTTTCAGACATCATTTCAGGAGATATTTCATCTTCAAAGCATTTAAATGCTGTTGAAGTTGAGGATGAAGATATTGCTTGTGTTTTATATACTAGTGGTACTACAGGTGTTCCTAAAGGTGTTTTGGTTACTAGAAAGGCAATAAACAACTTTGTATCCTGGTATGTTGATGAAACCAACTTCACTTCCAGGGATGTTTATGGCATGCACTGTTCATATGTGTTTGATATACATACGGCCGCATTATATGCTCCAGTCATTACTGGAGGTTCATTATATGTAGTTCCAGAAGAGATCAGACTTGACTTGAAAGCATTGAACGATTATTATGTCGAACATGGATGTACCCATACATACATTACAAGCCAGGTGGGCAAGCTGTTTGCTGAAAGTGGCATGGAAACCACCATCAAACTTTTATGTTTTGGTGGAATGAAGCTTGGTGAGCTGAATGCACCGGATTCCATCGGTCCATTTGAATCTTACGGTCCTTCAGAAAACCTGGCAATATCAACAAGCATATTCGCAAACAAACGTACGCATCACTCAAGCATAGGCAGATTCATCAGCAATGTCAGAGGGTACGTTTTGGATAAGGAGTTTCGCCGCATACCTTTAGGTGCAGTAGGGGAATTATACCTGGCAGGTAGTCAATTAACTCCGGGTTACCTAAATCGTAGTGAAGAAAATGAAAATGCATTCTTTGACAATCCATTTGATGATGAGGAAGGCTATGAGCACATTTATAAAACTGGAGATATGGTAAGATTCTTGCCTGACGGTACACTAGGCATAATCGGCCGTCACGACAGCCAAGTTAAAATAAGGGGAAACCGTGTGGAACTCACAGAAGTTGAATCATCAATAAGAAGCATGGAAAATGTTGAAGATGTCACAGTACAAACAACTATAAATAACGGAAATAATGAATTAGTTGCCTATGTTGTAATAAACAATGATTTGGATGGGGATGAATTGAAGGATTCCATTTGCGATTATGTCAATGCACATAAACCTGAATATATGGTTCCATCATACGTCGTTAAATTAGATGCAATTCCATTAAATGTTAATGGAAAAGTAGATAAACGCGCTTTACCTGATGTGGTTCTCACTAGTTTATATGCGGATTATGTTGCTCCAACAACTGAAGATGAAAAAATTATCGTTGAAGCATTTGAAAAAGTATTTAATCATCAAATTGGTATTTATGATGATTTTGTTCGTATAGGTGGTGATTCATTAACCGCCATAAGATTACTATCTTATCTTGAGGGTTATAATATTACTGCAGTTGACATTTTAAGATTACATACTCCTTATGAGATTGCCAAAAACATCAGAAAAGTTGAATTTGATTTGGATGTTTACACCCTGCAAAGCGGTTGTCCTCTAAATGAATCCCAATTAAATGTTTATTTGGACATGATGGTCAACAATAAAGATGACGCTTATATCATTCCTGTTTTCATGGAGATTTCTAAAAAATATGAGATAAACGATATCCAAAATGCCATAAATAATATTCTTGATGTTCATCCAATCTTATCCATGTGCATCAGTGATGAATTTGAAGTTCCTTACTTGGTGAAAGGATCCAAACCATCAATCACTGTTGAAAGCAATGTTGATGAGGATTACATTATCGAATTCGCAAATAGGCCATTCGATTTAAATGATAGCTTATGCAGGTTCTTAATTGTTAATGATAATGATGATTATAAGTTGTTCGTTGCCTTCAATCATATAATATTCGATGGATTGTCAGCTAATGTATTTAAACGTGACCTGCAGGATATTCTTGATGGGGAATCAATCAGTGTGGATGAATCATTCTTAAAAGTATCTGCCTTTTCACAGCAAATGCAAAACACCGATGAGTATGCCGATGCTAAAAAGTTCTATGAATCCATGTTAACGGATAATGAAGAAACCAGCACTTTAATGGAGAGCATAGATTCAGATGAACATGGCTACTTAAAAATTGATTTGAATTTGGACACTAATTTATTAAAATCCTTTTTGGACAGTCATGGCGTGAGTGAAAACGTATTATTCACCGCTGCTTTTGCATATACCTTATCTCGCTTTACAGGTTATGAAAATGCTTCATTTAATCTAGTGGAAAATGGACGGGACAGATTCAATAATTTCAATTCCATTGGTATGTATGTGAATACCCTTCCCGTAATAGTCAATTGTAAAAATCAGGATATTGCATCATTTATGGAGAATATGGGCAGCTTAATTTATGATGTTATGAGATATAATTATTATCCATTTAGATTACTTGCAAATGAATATAACATCAATTCAGACATCTTATTCCAATTCATGCCTGAATGGATTGGAGGTATTGGCCAATCCAATGACTCATTAAATAATAGTGAAAATGACATAATAACCAAAAGAAATAGTTCAATCGCCGATCTTGTTGTGGAAGTAGTTCAATTCAGTCAAAATTACAATTTGAATATAATGTATTGCGGCAAATATTCTAAAAGTTTTGTCGAGCATTTCGCCGAATCTTACAAGTTAATATTAAAGCAAATAATTAATGTTGAAAAATTAGAAGAGATTACCTACATTACACATGAAGATATTGAAATTTTAGACAGTTATAATCAAACACGGTATAATTTTAAGTATAATGATATTTTGGATGCATTTAATGATAATTTATCTGAATGTGAGGGTAATGTGTTGGTGGGTTATGAGGACACTAGTTATACTCATGGGCAGGGTGCATTCATTGCAAATGAGGTTGCCAATAAATTATGTGAGAGGGGTGTTGTAAAACAGGATTATGTTGCATTATTTGTAAATCGCAGTGAATGGTTCCTGCTTGCAAGCATGGGTGTTTTATCAATGGGAGGAATTTATGTACCTATTGATACAAGCTATCCCGATGAAAGAGTTATTTTCATGCTTGAAGACACCAAATCAAAAGCAGTCATTGTTGGTGATAACAGTGCCAAACGCATGAAAAGCATAATTGCTGAAAATGATTTGAATATTAATGTCTTTAATGTTTCTGATATTGCTGCAGGCAACATTCAAACTTCAAAGCATTTAAGCACTGTTGAAGTTGATGAGGAAGACATTGCTTGCGTTTTATATACTAGTGGTACTACTGGTGTTCCTAAAGGTG
>NZ_CAMVPN010000137.1 GCF_947169325.1 uncultured Methanobrevibacter sp.
ACCCACAAATACCCCGAACAAACAACAAAATCGAAGGATACTTCAAAATAACACTACCAAGCCATATAAAAAGAATATATCGAACAAGAGAAGGACTGATAAGATGGATAAGACTACAAAAAATCAGATGGATGGAAAGAAATGTTTTATACAATGAACAAAATAACTTCAAAAATCACTCCAACAACCAAAAAATCGATGCCACATCATGACAATTTTAGACAGAGCCATATTAATGACCAATAAGTCAAATAAAGCTCAAATTATTTACAATAGATTTTGCCCGTATACTATACAAAATATTTATTGCTTTAACTCGAGTGAATTAATTTAAAAAAAAATTATTATTAATTAGTGTATGCACTAATTCCAGTGAGTTTTTCAATATCGGGAAAACTCCAATACTTATTTTCCCAATGGAAATAAACATCTTTTCTTTTTTTGAAAATCCTAAATGGAACATTTGTATTGTTATATATATGGACAATATCTTATATTTCAACCAATTCAGGAATCAAAGATAGTGCCTTGAAATATCTTGATTTGATTTTTTCTTCATAAACACTGTGTCCACCCATTGATTCTCTAATATAAACACGTATTTTATTGATTTCAGGATTTGATGTGAGGACATAAATGCATCTTAGAAAGTATCCTTTATCTTTGGCTTTTTTTAACAATTTAAGATTTCTACTGTAGATAACACTGTTTCAAAAGTGAAATCTTTATTTTGATTAACCATAGACTCCCTAAGTTCTTCATCTTTCAAAACAACCTCCAAATCACTGCAAGAATTAGATTTTTTTATGTCATCAGCGTTAATGTAGACACCAAAGGTTTTAGCCATACGAGTTATAGTAGTTTTTCCGCTGCCATTCGGACCTGCAAAAACAATGACTTCCGGAAGCCTATTTTTCATTTGGATATACTCCCCTTCAATCAGGATACTCAATGTAGGGACTATCTAATTCATCATCATATCCGGCAATAGGAAGTCCTTTAACTTTACATATTTCTTGATCAATTGTAATTGATTCTTTAAACCTTTCAGTGAGCTCTTCATCGGAAATTCCACAAGTAGAATCCAATTCATTGCCTTCAGTCAAAATAATTCCTCCTATTTACTCGCATTATAAGATATTTCATTGATAATAAATATTTTTGAAGTGTGACCTTGTGGCTCTTTCAAAAACTTTGTTGATTTCAAAAACATGCCATCTCTTCAGAATTCAACATCATTTTCTAAAGTAATTTTAATTCAAAAGCAGAAATTAATCATTCGAAATAAAATTATTAATCAAATCCTTCGATAATCATCTGTTCATCTTTAAACAAGCTCATGACATGTTCCATTGAATATGCACATATTTTATCTTTGATATTTAAATTTACATCTGCCAACGCATTATCATCAATTATTTCAACCAAATTTTTAGCCAAATCATCAGATATTGAAATCAAATCCAGATAATTCAAAATGAAATTGCAAATATCAGTAATTTTTACCTGTAGGGCACATAATTCCCGGTTTTCCTCAGTTATTTCAATGTTTTCCCGTACAACATTGCTTAAAACCAATAATGTTGTTTTTTTATCAGGTCCCGTTGCCATGCATTTCTGTTTAACCAAATCGATTGACTGTTGATTTAGTATATAAGATGTTTTCAGATTGTTCTTTGTTTCGATTTCAACAGAATAAGGCAGGAATTTATAATTGAATAATGTGACAACTACAACTGCAACAGTTACCCACAATATCTTCAATTCCATTGCTTCAGGTGGTGGAATATACATCAGTGCAGTCATGACTGATATCACAGTAGTGACAATTGTCAAAATCAGTTTATCCTCCAATTTAATGACCATTATAAACATACAGACAACCATTACTGCAACAGAAATTACGTTAAATGAAACGTTAAGATAAGGGACAATTATGAGAATTGCTGCAAAAACAAAAACTCCGATAAATGTTCCCTGAAGTCGTGACTTTGCAGAATATGCAACATCATTAATATAAGGTAACATTAACGAGATTGTAGCGAAATATAGCCATTTTGTAAATGGCAAATTAAACATCAGCGTCAGCAGCTGCCAGACAAACATTAAAAAGGCCATTTTAAATGCAAAAGTAAACTTGACAGATCTGAAACTGAAATACTGTCTGATTAATGATTTGAACTGGGTTTTTAATGTGTTTTTATCTGGAAGCATTATTTCATCGGTTAAATCTTTTCTGATTTCATTTGAAATTATCTCCAAATTTAATAAAACAAGATACATCACTTTTGATTCTATTTCAATACCGTCAAAAATGTCCTCCAAATCAATGTGTTTGATTTGAGACAAAACACTCCTTATGTAAAGCAGTTCCTTATTTGACAAATCATGCTCAGATATAATCTTTCCAATGTATTGAAATGATTTGACAACATTCAAAACGGATTTGTGAATTTCAGATGGGAAATATTTATACTCGGACCTGTTGAAAATACTCAAATAAAATCCGTTGATTGTACGGAAATTATCCGAAAAAACATCTTTTCCATCCAATTTCAAATCTATAGCTTTGTCTAATTCAGAAATTAACATGTCAATAGTTGCTTTTGACAGTTTATAATCTTTTTTCCTGTTAATTGCCATATTCAATCCAACGATGAAAACCGCGCCGAAGACAAGAGACAAAAGCCTCATCGGCAACATTTCAACAGAAACTGGAATTCCAACCATCATAAAATATATCATCAGGTACGGTAAATAAACATGGGTACCAAAAAGATTATAGGACGTGAAAGTAGTTGCAAAGACAACAACAAAGGTCAATATGCATCCAAAGATAGTCAATGGATTATTCAAAAACGATGCAATGCCTAACACCAAGAGCAATAACAGTATTTTAATAAAAGAAGATTTTGCTTTAAATGACAAATCATTACTCAGATTCATGAACGCCGCCATGACCACCATCATACCGATTACAGCATTCTTACTTCCAAATATCACCATATAAAAAATCATGACCAACATCATTGAGACAAACATGATAATTTTTGATTTTAATGCCCTATTCATAATTACTCTAATAATATATTTTATTTAGAATTAATATAAGTTAACTATTTTTAAGGGTGTCCTCCAAAATTGATTTTTAATTTCGTGTCAAAAAATTTTTAGGCTTAATTTTTATTATTTTTTATATATTCAAACTAATTTTAATCTATTTTATTTTATTTGAGTTAATTATTTTTGAAATTCTTATTTGATTTTATTCTACGGTTATTTTTTGTTTTTAATGGTTTTAAGATAGTTAAGTTCATATACTTTGTTGTGCATATTTTATATTAGATATAAGTTATTTTAGTGTTGTTATTTATGGTTAAAAGAAAGTTTGATAGGAATAAGGCAAAATTGGGTATTAATACACTTGATTGGAATGTTCCGGAGAATCATATTTCTCGTTTTGTTGTTGAAGAAGTTTTTCCACTTTTAAATATTAAAGAACCGAAGAAAAAGAAAGGAAGAGACTCCCTTCCAGTGGATTCAATGTTAAAATTGCTTATTTATGCTAAAATCCAACATATTGATAGAACATCAATAATCGCAGA
>NZ_CAMVPN010000138.1 GCF_947169325.1 uncultured Methanobrevibacter sp.
TTTCCCCAGCAGGAAGATCATTCTTAGATAAAATTTCTGCTGAAATCATTAAAGACATTCCTGAACTTGAAAAATACTAATTATATTTCGGAGAGTTTGATATGAGCGAGTTAGATGAAATTCGTCAAAGGAGAATGGCTGAACTTCAGGCCCAACAGGCTGCAATGCAGAACCAGCAGCAACAGGCTGCAATTCAGGCACAGCAGCAGGAGGCTCAAAGACAGCAATTCGAAGCTCAGAAAAAACAGATTTTAGGTCAGATTCTGACCCCTGAAGCTCGTACTAGATTAGGAAACCTCAAGCTCACCAAGCCTGAACTTGTCGAACAGATTGAAATCCAACTGATTCAGTCCGCTCAGGCAGGAAGCTTAAGAGGAAAGGTCACTGACGACCAGCTTAAGGTTCTCTTAAGGCAAATTGCTGGTCAGAAAAGAGAAATCAAAATTACAAGGAAATAATATCGATGAAAGCGGCTGTACTTTATAGTGGAGGAAAGGATTCATCTTTCATGGCGGTGATGCTTGAGAGGATGGGCCTTGACGTTGAACTGTGCACTGCCAACTTCGGCGTTTACGATTCATACATTCCGGCTAGAAAATCGGCGGCGGCTTTGGGTTTTAACCACAATGTCCTTGAGATGGACGTTGGGATTCTGGAGAAAACCTGTGACATGATAATGAATGACGGATTTCCCAATGACGGAATAAAGTTCATTCACGAAAGCGTTGTCGAACACGTCGCAGAAAAATACGATATTATTGCAGACGGGACAAGACGTGATGACAGAACCCCGAAACTGACTGTCAATCAGATAAGAAGTCTTGAGGACAGGAAAAACGTTCAATACATCAATCTGGACAGTTTCGGCCACAAGTCCGTGAAGCTGATAACATCCAACCTGTTTGAGATTTCACACGAAAAGTCAAACAAGGACAACAGTTCGGATTACGAGGTTGAAATCAGGACAATGATTGACGAGAGGGGAGGAAATTCACTGGACATATTCCCTGAACATTATCAAACTCGCGTTATTGGATATAAAAAATAATTATTATTACAGGTGAGAAAATGAGTAGAAATAAACCGTTAGCTAAAAAATTAAGAATGGCAAAAGCAAACAAACAAAACAGGAGAATTCCAATCTGGGCTTATGCTAAAACTAACCGTAAACTTAGATACAGACCAAAACCTAGACATTGGAGAAGAAACAGTCTTAAATTATAAGAGGGGTTATTATGGAAAGAGTTTACACAATTCCACTTAGAAATGTAAAAAACGTTAAAAGGACTATCAGAGCTCCTAGAGCTATCAGAGAAGTAAAAAACTTCTTAACCAAACACATGAAAGCTGAAGAAGTAAAAATTGATGAATCTATCAATCATGCTATTTGGGAAAGAGGTATTCAAAAAATACCTTCTAAAATTACTGTAAAAGCAGTTAAAGATGATGATGGTGTTGTAAAAGCTACTTTAGCAGAATAGGCTATAGTACCTTCGCCATATATTTGATCAATGTGAGGTAACAATATGTTGAAAAGAGTTGATATTGTAGGAAATCCGAATATAGGGGTATTTATCCTTGCAACTGATGACATAGCTATTGTTCCTTATAATCTTTTGGATGAAAAGGCAGAAATTATTAAGGAAACCTTAGAGGTCGACGTTGTCAAATCTTCAATTTCCGGCAGTAATCTTATAGGATCTTTAGCTGTAGCCAATTCAAACGGTATCGTTGTTTCCCCACATGTATTAGATAGAGAAGTTAAGCAGTTTGAAGAGCTGGGCTTGAAAGTCGCCACAATCCCTTCACAGTTCACAGCTGTTGGAAACATTGTGGCCGCAAACGATAATGGTGCCATTGTCAGCCCGTTCTTGTCAGAAGATGCATGCAACATTATTTCACAGACCCTTGATGTCGATGTTGTGGAATCACGTTCCATCAGCGGAAGCGACATTATCGGTTCAATGATTAAGGTTACAAACAACGGTTTTCTAATAACCAAGAATGCAACTTCCTCAGAAATTAACTTAGCTCGTAAAGTATTTGGTGTTGAAGGAGATATTGGTACTGTCGGCAGAGGTATTCCTTTGGTTGGAGCTTGCTCCATTGCAAATTCACATGGTGCAATCGTAGCTAAAGGTAGTACTGGTCCTGAAATGGCTAGAGTTGAAGAAGCGTTAGGCTTTTTGGATGATAACTTTTAATTAATATATCATGAGGGATTTATATGATAACAAAAATTTACAGAGTTAAAGGTACTTTTGTAATGGGCGATGAATATCATAAATTTACTAAAGAATACAAAGCTACTTGCGAAGCTGACATCGAAGAGAAAATCTTTGAACGTTTCGGAAGCAAACACGGTATTAACAGGAATCAAATTTCAATCGAATCCATCGAGGAAATTGCTCCTGAAGATGTTCTTGACCCAATCGTAAAAGAGATTTTATAGATTTGTTGGTGTTAATATGGAAGATCAGCAAAGATTAAACAGTCTTCTTAATGAAATCAATGCATACAGACAGCAGGCCGAATTGATTCAGCAGCAGATTGAAATGATTCAGGCTTCCATGGCTGAAATCGATGCATTGTTCAATACTTTGGAAGATATTGAAGGCAAAGAATCTGTTGAGGCTTTTGTACCTGTTGGTGCAGGTTCTTTCATTAAAGGAGAACTTAAAAGTACTGACGAAATTATTGTAAGTATCGGATCTGGTCTTGCCGTTAAAAAAGATGCAGAAGGCGCCCGTGAAATTCTCACAGGCCAAAAAGATGAGCTAAAAGACAGCCTTGATAAAATGCTGGCTAACCTGCAGCAATGCACAGACATTGTCGGAAGTCTTGAAGCTCAGGCTAATCAGATTGCCGCTGCAGCTCAAGGCAACATGACCCAAATGAGATAAATACTTTTACAATTTTTTCTTTTTTTCTATTTTTTAATTATATTCCAAAATGCAAATCATTGCAGTGTATGGAATGATATATCACATTATTTTCTTTTGACTTATTTTCATTAATCTTTGGCCTGTTTGGTCATTTTTCTACTTTCTTTTTAAATACTATGAAAAATAAAAATATAAATAATTAAATTTTTAACTAAACTAAAAGGTTGGGTTAATTTTGTTTGAATCATTAAAAAAGAAGTTTTCACGTACCAGTGAAAAATTGGAAGAAGAGCTCATTGAAGAAGCAGAAGCTGAAGACAACCTTCATGAAGAAAAAGGTACCAGATTCTCATTTTTTTCATTCGGACGCAAAAATAAAAAGGAAGAAGAGGAAGTTGACGAATCAAACCTGCTTGTTGAAGATACCTCTGAAGAAGCTCCTGTAGAAGATGAAGCTTTCGAAGAAGATGAAGTTTCTGAGGAGGATGAGTCTAAAGAGAAGAAGTCTGGCTTTTTGTCAAGGTTCCGTTCTGATGACAAGTCTGAGGAAGATGAAACTGAGGAAGCTAGTGAAGATGAAGAGTCTCCTGTGGAAGATGAGGCTTTCGAAGAAGAGGAAGTTTCTGAGGAGGATGAGTCTGAAGAGAAGAAGTCTGGCTTTT
>NZ_CAMVPN010000139.1 GCF_947169325.1 uncultured Methanobrevibacter sp.
TTCATTGATTTTTAGCTATTGAATTTAATATTTCTGGATTTTATGTTGTTTATTTTTACTAATTGGAATTAATATTAATGTATTGCGAGTAGTTAAATGATTGAAGATAATATACGTGTTCTTAGGCAAGCTGCAAGGGTCACCACTGACAGCAATTATAAGGTTGAAAAGACTTGGTGTGTAATTGCAGGCAATGTTGATCTGGTAGACGAGATGGCCTATAAAGCTATCCTGTCCAATGCCAACATAAAAATTCTGTTCCGGGAACATGTCATATTAAAAGACGGTAATTTGGATAAGAAATTTGACTTCATCATGCTTTATGGCAATGCCATAATAATTGATGATTTCAAAGGCGCCACTGAGCAATGTGGTGGGGCGTATGTTCAGATACCCCGCAAATACCTCTCCGATGAATCTAACCTGATGGTCTTTGTCGGTCCGGACGATGTAATCAGGAACGTATTGTCCACTATTGAAAAATCAAAATCATCGTTTACCATTCTTCAAAAATCTCAGACTACCAGTTTCATTGATGTTGATATAAATAATGAAGTTAGATTACCAAATTTCATCAAATCTGCTTTGAAACCTTTCTATAATGCAAATGAAGTTGTATTGACAACTCTTGTAATCTCTGTTGAAAATGAGGCAGACATCGGAAAAGTTCAAAGCATAGCTACATCTAATAAAATATTCGTTATAGATTTTAAAGATATTGTAACGGAGGACTAATCATGAATATTTTTGGAAAAGACGAGGAAGAACCACAAGTTGTTGATACCAGAGTCATCAGCAACAGTTTAGGAATAGATTTAGGAACTTTAAACACTGTTATTGCAAAACCTTCAGGAGACAAATTCGAATTGTATCAGATTCCATCTGTCGTTGCCGTTAAAAAGGATGATCCGTCAGAAGTTTTGGCTGTTGGTGAAGAAGCTAAAAGAATGCTCGGAAGAACTCCGGAAGATATTCTTGCAGTAAGGCCTTTGAAAAAAGGAGTAATCGAAAATGTCGCACAGGCACAGGCATTACTCATTAAGGCAATGCAAATAGGCATAAATGAAGGGGAAAGTGTTGGAAGAATAGTCATTGGTATTCCTGGAGATGCATCCGAAGTGGAAAAAAATGCTGCTGAAGAAATTGGTAGAAAAGCAGGAGCACAAAACATTTTGGTCATTAGTGAAGGTTTGGCCGCTGCCATAGGTGCAGGATTGCCTATTGCAGAGCCTAACGGAACCATGGTTATAGACATCGGTGCAGGTTCAACCGACATTGTCATAATCTCCCTTGGAGGCATTAATGATATTGAAACCGTAAGATGCGGTGGGGACGATATAGACAATAAGATTGTCGAACTTGTAGCTGAAAAATATAATGTAGCAATTGGTATTCATGATGCGGAATCCGCAAAAATCGAAGTGGGTATGGTTCACTGCTCCGAACAAATCGAAAACTTAAGCGTTGAAATCATTGGTAAATCTCTCGAAACCAACAGGCCTAAAAAAGTCGTTGTTGATTCCATGCTGGTTGCTGAAGCTGTAGAACCTTACATGCAGCAAATTGTCGGTGGTTTAAACATCATCCTGGAAAGGTTATCTCCGGAATTAATGATGGGTGTCTACAACAATTCCGTTGCAGTGGGTGGAAGTTCAAGACTTCGAGGCATGAAGGAAAGGATTTTCGATGAAATTGGTATTCCTATAGAAATTTCCGACGATCCTATGACCGTTGTGGCAAAAGGAACTGCAATTGTTGCTGCAGAACCTCTTGCATTGGAACCTGAAGTCAGACTTAAGGCTATGAAATAAATAATCCTTTATTTATTTCTCTTTTTTTACTTTTTTTTAACTGATTACTATGGATATTTTAGGCATTGACGAGGCGGGCAGAGGCTCCGTTTTGGGACCGCTGGTTATCGCAGGTGTGGTTGTACCCGAAAAGATGGAAAAGGTGCTTGAGCGCATGGGCGTCAAGGACTCCAAAAAGCTGGCTCCTCACAGACGTACAATACTGTCCCGTAAGCTTAAAAAGATGTTTGACTATGAGATTGTCGTAATCACAGCCCGTGAGATTGATGAGATGAGGGCGGAAGGCATAAATCTCAACGAAATTGAAAAGAATGCAATGGAATCAATCTTGATGAAAATCAATCCCGAAAAGGCTATTGTCGATGCTGTTGACGTGAAGGCGGAACGTTTTCAGGAAAATCTCTGCAGGGATACTGGTGTCAATGTCATTTCAGAGCATAAGGCCGATGACAAATACATTGAAGTCAGTGCAGCTTCAATAATTGCAAAAGCCGAAAGGGACGATCAGATTGCAGAGATTAACAAGGAATTCATAAAATCCGGAGGCATTGGATCAGGTTATCCTTCCGATCCCAAAACTAAAGAGTTTCTCACAAATTACACATATGATGAAATGCCTGATTTTGTACGAAGGTCATGGTCAACCGTGGCTAAGATGAAATAATTTCACTCCTTTTTAAATAATATTTAAGTATATGAAAAAATAAATTTAGTTTTATAAAAAAAATTTTCGATAGAGGATGAAAATGATTTTTGAATTTTTTACTTCATTTCTTGATGGAATTGTAGATATTTTCACTCAAGGAGGAATTATTACTTACATAATTCTTTTTATAGGAATTTATGGTCTTATCATTTCAATAAGAAAGATTGCTTATCTTAGAAGAATTAGCAAGGTTGACACCACTGAAATATTTGGTGTCGTTACCGCTTCTATGGAAAGGGGCGGTGCTGTTGAAGCTTTAAAGCAAATCAACGGTTTCAAAAATCCTATTTCTAAAATTATTTCCGAAACTTTAAAGATTGGTTATAAGAATAAAACAGAAGTTGAGGAAAGTATGGAGCAAATCTTCATTGTTGAAGTGGCAAAAATGACAAAAGGATTGAGTACAATCAAAACAATAACTGAACTTGCTCCTTTCTTAGGTTTAATCGGAACCGTTATAGGTATTTGGATGACATTCAAGTCATTAGGTGTTCACCCTGATTCTGCCGCTATGGCTGAAGGTATTTACGTTGCACTGACAACAACAATCATGGGTCTTTTTGTAGCCATTATCTTGCTGCCTATTTATACTTACATTCAAGGACTTATTGAGGCGGAAATGGATAAGATTGAGCTTGCTACAAAAATGACAAATTGGGGATTCGCTGTTGTTAAGGTCAGGGTTGATTCCAATGTGGAATGCGCTCTTGAAGCTCTTCAGAAAGCGGAAGGTGTGGTAAACACAAGACTGATTTCAGATCCTTATGCAAATATCAAGGTTTCCTTTAAGCCGAGTATGTTGGATAAAAGTATCTCAAATATTATTCTAGAAAAATGTAATGTTAACGCTGAAATTACTGAAAGTAAGCTAAAACAATAGGTGATTAGATGGCTATTGATGTTAAACGCTATAAAAAGAAAGTTTTGGATCAAAAACCGAGTATCAATCTGGTTCCTTTTATTGATATTCTTTTCACTATTATGATTTTTTTAGTGGTTACAAGTAATTTT
>NZ_CAMVPN010000140.1 GCF_947169325.1 uncultured Methanobrevibacter sp.
GTTTTTGATAATTTTCCAATTTCATATGGACGTCCGCGAGGAACTCCATGTAATACTGCACCACACTCAGCACAAACATGCTTAGATGGTTTTTTCTTTTTGTATCTTAAAACATTCCCTCCACCAGGAGTGTTTTTATGAACTCTTTTATATGATCTTGATCTAAACCTATTTGCAGGCATTTAATCACCTATAAATTTAATTTAATTAAAATATTTAATAATTGTGTAATAGCGTATTCAATATAGAATATTATAATATATTTCGCTTATCATTAATAAATGTATAGTTTTATGGCCGATTTAGAACCCTTGTTTGAATCCTAAGAATTTTCTTAAAATCTGACTCATACCGAAGGTACAAATCATATACCATAACAACCAGCCTATACCATACGGAATGGTAGCCTGACCTCCATACAGGAAACTGCCAATGAAATGCCAAACTGGAGTTAAAATAACCCAATAGACAGTTTTCGGTAAAATAATTACCAAATCATGGATTGCAGAGGATCTCATCCAGAAAAATATTAGAATAATCGGGACGAAAGTCACAATCATCGGTTTGAACTGATTGGTCATCATTGCAGTTTGATTTTTCATTAGTTCAGCCTGTTCGGCCTGAAGTTTCGCAACTTCTTTACCATCTCCTCTTTTTTGAGCATCCCTTAATCTGGCATTGAATTCCTTCATTTCAGCCTGTTGCGCATTCAATTCATCTTGATCCACCAGATACTTGTTTGCAATGGTGGTAATCAAT
Source organism: uncultured Methanobrevibacter sp. (assembly GCF_947169325.1). Classification (GTDB taxonomy): domain Archaea; phylum Methanobacteriota; class Methanobacteria; order Methanobacteriales; family Methanobacteriaceae; genus Methanocatella. The sequence continues at coordinate 760 of NZ_CAMVPN010000140.1, forward strand.
GAAACAATAAATGCAATAATCAAAACTGTTAAAGCAGGATTTGCTGGATTAGGGTCTAAAGCAAGAATCGGATTAAAGACAGCGTTCAGTGCTTGATATATAATTCCCATTGGATCAGCCATAATCATACCCCTATAAATTTAATACATCTACCAATTTTTTGACTGAAGAATCTAAATGATTGTCGTGATTGGATAATATTTTGACAGTGGCACCTGTTAATGTGGCATAAGCCATTGAGGTAGCCCTGTTCATTTCTTGATGCAATTGAATGTCTTTTGCTTTTTGTACATCACGAACACGAGTGTCATCATTTAATCTTCTGTAAATAATTTCATCAGGATGAGCTTCAATTAAAATGAAACGGTCTGGCTGCAATTCATCCAAAACCCATTTTGGAAGACCTGGCAAGAAACCGGATGGAGTATTGATGGTACAGTGGGTATCCACAATAACATTGTCCTCTTCAGATCTTTGTTTGATTTCTTTAGCAGCCTTAGCTTGAATTTCTTTTTGTGTTTCAGCTGGTAATTTCCTTAATTCGTCTCTATCTTCAACAATATTCTCTTTAATGGCAATTTCAGTCATTATGTCCCCATAGTTTAAATGCACATAATCGACTTCATCAAGAGCCCTATTAAGCAAAGTTGTACTTCCAGAACCTGGAATTCCTGTTAATACTACTAATTTCATTTTAACCCCTCTAATTGTAAAAAGATAATAAATAGGAGAGTTTAATCTCCTAAAAATTTCCTAAGAAGTGGATTTGAGGACATGAGTTGTTCCTCTGCCATTTCTTCATAAAGTTTATGAATAATACCTACAGTAAGCAATACTCCAGTACCTCCACCTAAAGCACCGGTTAAATCTGCAAGGAAAGCAATGAGACCTACATATATACCACTGATAATGGTAAGTGCAGGAATATATTTTTTAAGAATTTTATATAATTGGCGTTTACTACTTCTGAAACCAGGAATCTGAATACCTGAACTGTAAAGCTGTTCGGAAATCTTCTTAGCATTCAAACCACTGATTTCTACCCATAGATATGAGAACAACATACAGCAAAGGATAAAGAATATTGCATATATGAGCACATGGATAGGTTCTGTAACAAACATTTCTAACTTAGGAGTTGACAATAGCCATGCGATTCCGTCAACAGGTTTTCCGTCCTTGATGGTTCCAAGAATTGGAACACCGATCTTTTGGAAAACGTTTGCGAAAAGTGTTACGTTTACAAGCAATGCACTGGTCAAAATTACCGGCATGTTACTTGAGTATACGAATTTCAATGGATATTTACCAACTGCACCTCTGATTCTTCCGTGACCTCTTACACTACCGTGTGAAATAGGAATTTCAACCCTCATGGATTCACCATAAAGAACAACCAAGAATACTATGATTGTAGCAATCAATGGAATCAATACTGAGAAATCATAAGTTCCCTGTGTTGCCAATTGGATGAACTTAGGAAGGATACCTGCGAAGAGTCCATCAGTACCATTCAGGATACTGAATGTACCAACTACAATAGCCTGACATACACCTGCAGCAATGAAAAGACCGATTCCACTACCGAATCCCCATTTGGATACAACTTCATCAAGGTAGATAATAACCAATGCCCCGATAACAAGTTGGAGAATTAAAAGTAATGTGTAAGAACCATCAATAGGTACTAAATTACCAGTCAATACTAAAACTGAAGCTTCAAATAAAGTAAACACAATAGATAATACTTTTTGAGTAGCTTGAAAATGGGACTTGTCCTTATGTGAAGACAAATCCAGATCCAAAAGATTAGAACCTACTAACAATTGCAGTACAATTGAAGCAGTAACAATAGGACCAATTCCTAAAGTAAGAATTGAACCGAAACTCCCCGCCATAACAGCTCTTAACTGAGCAAATTGATCTATAGCCCCTGGAGCTAAACCGTATAATGGGATTAAAGTTAAAATGTAGTATAATACTAAAACCACAGCAGTCCATTTGAGCTTTTCGTTGAACTCTTCTCTGTGAACTGGAGATTTAACTTCAGGAATAACCTTAAATATTGGCTCTAATACTTCTAGTGATGACATTTTCTTCCTCTATTAAATATTAAAAAGAAGCTATAATTCTATAGCTTCCCCTCCTAATTCTTCGATTTTTTCAATTGCACCAGCGGAAAATTTAGGTGCTGAAATTTTGAAGGTTTTGGTAATGTTTCCTTTAGCTAAAACTTTATCATAACCTAATTCAGTCACATCAATGACGATTGCATCTCCGTCTTTGGATGCTTTTCCGCTTGCAATTAAGTTTTCAGCTTGTTCTTCTAAGTAAACTAAATTAACTGTATTAACTTTTTTAATCATTTTTTGAGGTCTTTTGAAACCGTGTTTACCAAAGTGGTCTGGGTCGTGAATTACAGTCCAGGTCCAGTGTTGTTTACCCATACCTGCTTTACCTTTTCCACCTTTGTTACCTGCACCTCTACGTTTTTTGGTACATCCTCCACCGTTGGATCTAGAACCTCTTTGTTTGTTAATTTTACGTTTTGTTCTAATCATAATTATACACCTGATTTAAAGCATTCTTTTTGCAAGATCTTTAATTTCTTCTCCCCTGTAACCTAAAGATCCACCTTC
>NZ_CAMVPN010000141.1 GCF_947169325.1 uncultured Methanobrevibacter sp.
ATATAACATGGATTATTCCTCTTCTTCCTCAAGAGTGATTTCATTTTGAAGGGCAACTTCCTTTACAATCCTGTTCAAATCGTTCTGCATCTTATCAACAATAAAATACAATTTCAAAATGGTGTAGAACAAGATTACAAATACCAAAATGATTATGAAATCCAAACCACGGGTTATACCAAATGCACTGGCAAATGAAGTACTTAAATTTGGGAAAAGTGCAAATACACTGACAATAATCCAAAAAATAGTCCATAAGATGACGGTTGTGAGGGAATTCTTTCCTTTCATATATCTTAATACAAACCACACAATGGCTATTATGGAAATTATTGGAAATATTAAAGAATATAATAACATATTATCACCTTTTAAAATTGATGCTTGATCATCTGGAACACTATTTTAATTGCTTCAGTAACATTTGTTCCTTTTGCTTGGGTTTCAGGAGTGTAAATCGTTTCGATTGGAACTTCTGCAAACGGAATGTTATTGTCATTGATTTCACGAATGAATTCTGATGAAATCAAATATCCTGTAGCGTTGATGCTAATCTTGTTCAGTGCCTCTTTCGTGATTGCCCTGAATCCAGTCTGGGAATCGCTTACGTCAACCCTATAAAATATTCTGGTTAAAAGATTCATCACTGCATTTGCAAAATTACGGGTAAACGGCATGTCTTCCAGAGGCCTTACGCCAATAACGGCCTGAGCTTCACCTGTAACCAACGGTTTGATTACATCATCCAAATCATCAGCGGAGTGCTGTCCGTCCGAATCCATACTTACAATATATTTAGGGTTGAATCTTAAAACGGCATCAAAGCCTGTTTGTGTTGCAACACCAACACCCCTGTTGATAAGCAATGAAAAAACATGAATCCTCTCTGGATATTTCCTTTTGGATTCTAGAATAACCTCTAGAGTATTGTCTGATGATCCGTCATTGACAATGACCATATTATACCCTTTCTCCGCAATGGCCTCAATTACAGGCTGGATTCTTGTTGCTTCATTATATGCAGGAAGAACAACATATGTAGCATCCTTATCTTCTGCTGTTATTTCGTATTCCATGTTGCACCTAATTATAATGGTCCTGCATCCTCTTTTCCTTCACGCATTCCCATTCCCGCTTCTTTTCTCATCGCTTTTCTGTGATACATCATTTTAATTAAATTCTGTGCATGTTCACGTGCCCTGTTTTCTGCAAGTTTTGCAAGCTCAACAGGGTCTTCCTCTTCATCTTCGTGTACAAACACTTCCAGAATGTGAGTATTTGTCATCAGCTGTGCATTAATCAGACCGGTTGACGCTTCGTGAGCACACATCTTGTCCTTTTCCATAGGCCCAGGCATTCCAAGTGCCATCACTATATCACAGTTTTCCTCTTCAATGAGAATTTTGGCAGTTACCGGCAAGTCTTTTACTCCAGGAACTGTTTCGCGAATTATCTTTAAATCATAAGCGTTATTTTTAAGCTCATCTATGGCCGCTGCAGCCATGTCAAAGCGAGCAAATGTAGTGTCACAAATTCCAATTCTCATGTAAATTCACCTTATGAGAAAATATGTTTTAATTAATATAAAAATTTATTTAAAAATAAAAAAGTATTATGAATTATTACTGTGAGTAATACTTTAATGATTAAAATTATGAAAAAAATTTTTTACAAAAAAAATAATAGAATTTATTTGTTTAAGATTTCCAAAAACCTTTCCTTGGCTTCACTAATTGTTAAAGGATAATCTCCATGCATGTCAAAGCCTTGTTCTTCTTCGAGCTGTTGGAACAACTCAGTGACAATAGGCACTTTTAAGTTAGCCTGTTCAAGAATTTCAGGCTGTGCGAAAATCTCTTTAGGAGTACCTTCACCAATTAATATTCCATCTACCAAAACAAAGACTTTATCCGCATAGTTTGGAACCAAATCTACTTCGTGAGTTGAAATAATGATTGTAATTCCTTCTTCATTAAGCTCATCCAATAATTGACTTAAATTAACTACACCCTGCGGGTCAAGACCGGCAGTAGGCTCATCCAAAACCATTATCTGTGGTTTCATTGCAAGAATTCCTGCAATAGCAACTCTTTTCTTTTGACCTCCACTTAAATGATGGGGAGCTGTCTTTTCAAAACCTGACATGCCAACACGAGCCAAAGCATATTCTACTCTGTCCTGAACTTCTTCCATAGATAATCCTAAGTTTAAAGGACCAAAAGCAACATCTTCTTCAACTGTTGGAGCGAATATTTGATCATCAGGGTTTTGAAATACAATTCCTACTTTCTGTCTGAATTTAAGTAAAGATTTCTTATCATATTTTAACTCTTCACCATCGATAAAGACTTGTCCTTCATCAGGTTCGTAAATCCCATTCAGATGCAGAAACAAAGTAGATTTACCTGCACCGTTTTTACCTAAAAGAGCAACCATTTGACCTTTTTCCACTTTTAAGCTTACTCCTTTCAGTGCTTGATAATCATTATTGTATGAATATTTAATATTTTTAACTTCTAACATGTTAATTCTCCTGTTTCGGTTCATAAAGTGGAAGTTCTCCAGTATATCCTCTTGAATCTAGAGCAAATTGGAGTGTTTCACTTTTATCCAAAGATCTTAAAAATATTGTACTTGTAAGAGCGCCTAATGATTTGAATGAAGTCCAGTAAGAATGATACCCTAATCTGGTATCCTGTGCCTTTTGCATGGTGTCAATCTCATTTAAGAAAATAAATATCGCATTATACATTAAAAGACCAATCTCAATCATGATTTTTGGAACTTTTAGAGTTGCCAAACAATGTAATATTTTCGCAATAGGAGTTGTGAGTGCTAAAAACCCTAAACAAGGAAAACAACCCAATACCCTCATAAATGTATAAACAGCATAATGAAATGAATCAGTTGTTACAACAATCCCAAAAATACCTGTTTCATAAATTACTTCCCCTTTTCCGAAAAATAACATTAAAAATAAACAGGTGATAACAAGAAATGCCACAGGAATTGTTAAAAATTTCAAATATGACCTTATGTTTATTTTTGCTATAAAGAGAATGACAATAGACATTACAACAAAAACCAATACGTCGAAATACAGATTATCAAGTGCCAATGTAACAATTAACAAAATAATTGTCAGGAACAATTTAAAATAAGGATTTGTTTCTGTTAATGCATTATGATGAGCAATATAATCCATATCAAATTTCATAGTATCACAAAAAAAGAAAAAAAAAGAAAGAATAAATAAAATTATTCTTCTTTACCTTGTCCTCTCCAGTAACCAAATGCATATCCAATAATGATTGAACC
>NZ_CAMVPN010000142.1 GCF_947169325.1 uncultured Methanobrevibacter sp.
CCAATCCCCAATCCCCAATCCCCAATCCCCAATCCCCAATCCCCAACTGCTTTATTTTAAAAAAAATAAAATAATTTAATAATTTTTATTAATTAAAAAAATAATTATTAAAAATTTTTAACATTAACAATTATTAAGTTAAATTTTTAGCTTATTAAAAACAAAATTTTATTTAAAGCAAAATAAATTATTATTAAATGTTTCTAATCATTTGGTTATAAGAATTATTTCCTTGACTATTGGCCATAGCAGCCATTCTGGCTCGTTCAGCTTTTTTGATCATCCCAAAAACGACACAAATAATAGCTAAAGCAGCAACACTACCTACGACAATTCCAGCGATCGCCCCCCCTGAAATAGAGCTGCTTTTTTTGACATTTCTATGAGTAATAATCTCGCAAGTTAAAGGCATATAACTATTTTGAATATTATCATTAGGGAATATTGATAATACTGAATTTTTGCTTTCATCATATTTAACATAATTATTGAGTTTAAAATCACCATCAATGTTTGTTTCATAGGTACATGGTATATTTTTATTATTACTTTTATCCAATTGGCAAGTGGCTGTTATTTGTTTGGTTTCATCTTTGTTTACAAAATTTAATTCAACAGTTTTTGCCTCATCTAAATCTATAGCTTTATCAGCAGTCATACTAAATTCACAATTATCCTGACTGCCACTCCAATCTACATTATAGGTAGTTGAGGTAATACTAGTACTGTTATTACCAACTAATTGAGAATAATCAGTACCCCCATTTTTAATATCATTTTCAGCGGCTAAATTATTCAAATTATTGTTTAATTTAATTTCGTAGTTAGTATCACCAGCATCTGCAGGTGTTACGTCTAATAAAGTTATACTTGATGATGAAGCATCATCATCTAAATCTGTTTTTAATTGGACAACTTGAGTTCCAGAACTCAAATAGTCTTTATCAGGATATAATTCGATTGTTTGTTCTGTGAGTTTTCTCTTTTCTTTGAGATTACGATTATTTTGTACTACAGTACGATCAATTTTTACTGAGTATTTATCTGTTTGTCTTGTGGTGTAATCAATTACCATATAAACATATAAAGATTCATCAATAGTTCTTATTTGTGGAACTATTATAGATTTTTTATTTTTAACACAGGTTCTTGTAGTGGTATTATATGAGCAATTTTCATCACATTCATCGCAGGTTCTATTATTCGAACATTGTACACAATTATCCATACATTTATAATAAATGCCATTTTCTTGGTAATATCCCTCGGTTACATTTGCCTTTTCTGCGCATACGACAGTTCCAGTGCTGAAATTACCAAGGAAGACCAAACCATCTCTGCATTTTTTGCAGACTTTATTCGCTTTACAATGAGAACAATGCAAAGGGCAAATTCCGTCTTCGCTTAATTCGTAATTTGTTGTGTTATCTATTATTAAATTCGATGCATTTACTTGTTGAGTTGTAACACTTTGATAATCGTATATATATGATTCATTTTTTGGTTGAGACTTCAAATCGACACAATTGAATTGATCATTGCATATCACTGTCCCTGAGCACATCATATTATAATCAGGACATAAAAAGTACCCCTCATAACCATCCAATTTCACCGTACCCCCTGCCCTAGGACATACTAAATAATCATCAAAAATTTTTACTGTCAAAGTTTTTTCAGAGCAAAGTATTTGATAGCAAACTCCTCTTGGTTTATCTTTTAAAAATTCAATTATCTTTGAATCAGTGTCATTTGCAACTAAAGTACTAATAAAGCAAAAGGAAGTATTACTAATTGTTTCTCCGGTATAATCAGATATATCTCCGCTTTTATTGGAAATTACAGATCCATTAACACTTGACATAGAGTAAATATAATCTCCATTTCCAACTTCAGAACACGAACTGATCATGTAGGCAGTGGAACCCGAAAATTGACTATAAAAATTAACAGGGCAAAAATCAGCGGGAGGATATCCAGTTTTAGCATAAGGATAATAATAATTAAATTCATCAGTGACAGGATAGTTCAATAAATAAAAATAGCCTCGCCCTAGACGACTACTAGCGCATCCAGATATTGGAAATGGATTGTTCATATTATCAGAAAAATCATAAAATTCATTACCAAAAGCAGGATTGGGTTTATAAGTTGATGAATTTACGCATTTTCCATAAACAAATTCGCAGCCTTTATTTTTTCCGAATCTCATTAATCCTCCAGTGTAATAATTAGCTTTATAACATCCAGTATCTTCTAGTACTGCCAAAGTAAATTCTGATATTACTGACTCAGACTCACTTAATACTCCATTCATCAATTCACCGGTTAAAATACGAGCTTCCCAATGAGAACCTACCGTGGCAGAGCTTCCATAATCTTCCAATTCTATCTCATTAATTTCAGAGCAATTAAAATATTTTCTTGCCACAGCAACAGCTTTGGTTGAATTTATATAAGCTCTAGTTATGTTGTATCTATCTGGTTTGAAGACTATATTGTGAAAATAATATTGAAAGAAATAAACATGAAATCCTAAAATATGAGTGAATTCATGAAGAATGGTTGCTACAAAAGTTTCTTCTGAATTTTTTAATGAGTAGTCCATATCAGCATTTATAGATACTGTCCCTACCACTGGTTGTCCATCAGGAATAGTCCATAACTGGGCTACTGCACTTGCGATCAATCCTCCACTCAATTGTCGAATCCTTCCAAAAATTACTAAATCGTATCCTAAAGTATGTGGGCTTATTCCTTTTGCTGTAGCTTCATCTCCGAAAATTGAGGTGTTCCAAGATTCTATGTTCATGTTGAGAATAGTTTGATTGGTTAAATAATATGTGCCATTAAAATATTTTACTTTCAATAATTTTTTAATTGTTTCGACAGCTTTATTTATGGAATTGTAATACACTTTTCGATTTTTTTCTAAACCATATTCAGCTATACCTTTCTCAATGTTTACGAAATCGACATAAATATTAAAGTCTTTGAAGCCATCTTCATCCACTTCAACTTTGACATCATCCAATTTACGTTTATCATTTGGAGAATTTCTTTCAATTGTGTGTTTAAAATCTCCTGTATCCAATGGAATAGAATCGACGTCGCATTTAAATCTATAATAAGAGTTTTGGCAAAATGCAATTTGCAATGATATAAAGGTAGCTAAAAGATAAAAAAATGTTTTAGTAAAACGGACTTTTTTCATATAAAAATAAAAATTTAAAAATTATTGTTTTTAAAATTATTTTTTAATTTATTTCATAATATATTATTAATTAATTTTATGAATGTCTTTTTTTAATA
>NZ_CAMVPN010000143.1 GCF_947169325.1 uncultured Methanobrevibacter sp.
TGTGGATAATTCCCACGGAAGACAAGGCTTTACTCGCTCTGCTGAATTCTAAAATGGCTTGGTGGCTAATGAAAAAGAAATGCACCCAAATCCAGAACGGTGTGCAACTCATCTGGCAATATCTTTCTAAAATACCTGTTCCTCGTGAATTGCCTCAAGAACTCGCCACCCTCGCCGACCAAATCATCACCGCCAAGAAAGCCGGCGAAGACACAACGGCATTGGAAAACCGAGTGAATGAAATTGTCTATGGACTCTATGGCGTGACGGATGCTGAAGAAATCGAAGCCGTGGATAATATTTAATATACTTGAAGATTTTGATCAATCGTGAAACCATTATGTCCGCAGTCAATTATGAGTTTTTTGCCTAGAAAATCATCCGGCAGGGATAATTCATTTGTTATCTCGGAGTAATGTATGGTTCCTCGTCTTCCGTTTTTGATTTGTTCATTAATCCAAGTCTCTATCTTGGAACAGTATTCGTTAAATTCACGAGCATTTGCTTGAACACGAGGTTTCGAGGAATGAGTGTAGTTTCTATCGATATGTACTGGATATTCAGTAATCATAAATGTTTATTCCTTGCTTGAATGTTTTTTAGAAAAGATAAAAAAGGATTTGAATTATGTATTTTCAAAGATTTTATATTGAAGGTGAAAATAGCGAGCTTCAGCGGTTGTATAAGGAACTTCTTGATATTTTAAATGATAGGGAAATGTTCCATTTGAATGAGTGGACCGGGCGGTATTCTTTGAATGAGCCGAAATCTAATGATTTGACGATTCCATCTGGAGGAATTTCTTATAAACATGGAAAAATTATTGGGGTAAAGTTTGATTCAAAAAAGAATGCTGTTTATTTTGAGCAAATGGGGAACTCGTTTGCAACTACTGCCGTGAAACATATTCTTGAATTGAACTATCAAAGTTTAAATTTTTTTTACTACACGACATGGGATAATGATGGCTATGAATCAAATGATTCTGAACATAAATATTTTGATTTCTATGAGTATGACTTTTGTGATTGGGAATCGAATTTCGAACATTATGTTGGACATTCCGAAGAAGAATGTGTAGGGAAATACAATCAGAAAAATGGAACTGCTCGCAAAACGATCGCAAATAAAAAAGGAATACGTCAAGAGAAAAGGCTTGTTAATATACAAGCTGATGCGTTATTAGATGGTGAAACTTTATTCGTTAAATTGCCTTGGTGGCTTAAGCATCAGGTTGAAATTAAATGTAGAGAAAATGGGAAATCTATAGAAAATGCTGTAAAATTACTACTAAGAGATTTTGTTAGAGATGAAATTGGAGGAAATGTATGATTAAAATTGATAGACTTGTTATTTTAAACTATAAAAAATTTGCGAATTTTGAAATAGAATTCCATGAAGGTTTGAATATCATTGTTGGAAACAATGATGAAGGTAAGTCTACAATTTTGGAGGCTGTTAATTTAGCTTTAACTGGAACTCTCAATGGGCGAGTTATAAAGAATGAAATTAGCGAAAATATATTCAATGTTGATATCGTCAAAAAGTATATAGAGGCTTTGAAAACAACTCCTATTGATTTACCTAATATTTTGATAGAATTGTACTTGTCGGGAGATGGTATTGATGAATTAAAAGGGAATAACAATTCTAAGCGAGTTGATACATCAGGAATTTCATTCAAAATCCAATTTGATGAAAATTATAAGAAAGAATATGAAAGTTTTATAAAAACTACTCCCAAATCGCTTCCTGTTGAATATTATAAAGTTGATTGGGTGTCTTTTGCTAGATCATCCGTTACATCAAGAAGCATTCCACTAAAAGCAGCATTGATTGATTCTTCGACAAATAGATTTCAAAATGGTTCAGATATTTACATTTCTAGAATCATCAAAGAAAATTTAGAAGAAGATGAATTAATATCTCTTTCACAATCGTATCGGAATTTGAAAGATGATTTTGAACAAAATGAGTTGATAAAAGGAATAAACAAAAAAATTGCAGATAGTGGGGAAATTTCTAATAAAAAGGTTTCTATTGCTGCGGACATGTCTGTAAAAAATTCTTGGGAAAATATTTTAACAACATGCGTTGATGATATTCCTTTTACTCAAATTGGTAAAGGTGAACAATGTATTGTAAAAACGAATTTGGCTCTTGCTCATAAAAAAACACAAACCGCTAATGTTATTTTAATGGAAGAGCCTGAAAATCATCTTTCGCATAGCAATTTGAATGTTTTAACCAATCTTATTAAGAAAAAATGCTACAATAAGCAAATAATAGTATCAACTCATAGTAATTTTGTCGCAAATAAGTTAGGATTAGATAAAATCATTTTACTTGCAAATTCAAAATGTTTTGCGCTTAACGAATTGAGCCAAGACGATTCTGCTTATTTTTCTGCATTACCTGGATATGATACATTAAGAATGATTTTGTCCGATAAAGCAATTCTTGTAGAGGGGCCTTCTGACGAACTGGTTGTACAAAAAGCTTTTCAATACAAGAATAATAATGAATTACCCATAGAACATGGAATAGATGTGATTTCTGTTAGGGGTTTGTCTTTTAAACGATTTTTAAGGATTGCTAAAATATTAAAGAAAAAAATCGTTGTAATTACTGATAATGATGGTGATTATGACGCTAATATAAAGGAGAAATATAAGGATTTTGACGACTGCGAAGAGATTAAAATTGCAGCAAGTACAATTATTCGTGGAGAAAATCAGCGCCTTTTAAATACACTAGAGCCTCAATTTATGGAGATTAACGATTTAGATAAATGCTTAAAAGCGTTTGGATTGAAAAAAGTAAATTATAAAGACAAGGATGCTTTAATTAGTTTCATGACGAAAAATAAGACAGAATGGGCGTTAAATGTTTTTACGTCTGATTATTCCGGGGGACTTTGAGCCACCAGTCCGGTGCTAGAGAGCCACCCTT
>NZ_CAMVPN010000144.1 GCF_947169325.1 uncultured Methanobrevibacter sp.
AGTTATTAAATTTGCAGGTAACTCAAACTACAAAGCAATAAACCAAAAAGCAAAACTAACAGTTAAAAAATAGGAAATAATCAAAATAATTAGATTTAGAGGGTAATTTAGGTTTTTTGAAAAATTTATAATTTTGAGAAATTTCTTTAAAATATTTATCAAAAAGTTTTTAAAAATTTGAGATGAAATTATGTCAAAAATAATTAATAAATTATTAATTATGACTATGTTGGTAATGCTTATTTGCTGCGTAAGTGCAGTAAGTGCAGCCGACATAAACGGCACAGACGATGTCAGTGATGACGTAATTGGTGAAGTCATTGATGATGCTGTAATTGATGATGTATCCAATGATGATGTAGTTGGTGAAGTCATTGATGATGCTGTAATTGATGATGTATCCAATGATAGTAAAATCGATGATGTTGTCGAAGAGGTTAATGTTGACGACTCTCAGGATAAGGGCGTTGATAAAGAAAATTCAAGACCAACTTCCACTTATTATGTGGTAAACTCCAGTAATGTTGGAGATTATTTCAATACTACTACTGGTAAAGTATTAACAACAAAATTTTTAAATTTCACCGGAACTTTCAATAATGTTCCATTTTCCAATTTTATTATTAATAAAAACAATGGATTGAAGTTTAGTAATGCTGTATTTATTAATGTAGGATTTGAATTATTGTCTGATGAATTGATTATAGATGGTGCAACTTTTATTATGAATGCGCCTAATGGTGCTAATTGTACTGTAATTAGTGTGAAGAATGCAAATGATGTAGTAATTTCAAATAATGTAATTAATTATACTTGCAATTATGCAAATACTGCAACTTATAATCATGTAATTAGGGTAGTTGGTGGTAGTAATGTTGAAGTTTCAGAAAACAATATTACTGCATACTTGCCATTAAAAGATGTGGACTACTCACAACAGTATCCTAGCATATACACAGATCTTGTAGCCGGTGTTGCAGTACAAGGTTCAAATAAATTTAGATTTACAAATAACAGATTATTAGTAAATGTTTCACGTAATAGTACTGGTTATCCAACATTGGATGCATTTATTATTGTTGGCTCACAAAAAGCAAACATTGCTCATAATACAATAATTGAAATTGATAATAAAACCATGCCTGGAAATAACAATTATCTATATGCAGTAGATGTTTACCAATGCTCCAATTCAGTAATTGATAGTAACAAGATTACTTTAGAAAGTAAAGGAGGATCATTTATTCAGGGTACTAATAATGGTACAGGAGCTGCATATGGTATACAACTAACTGGTGGACACACTGGTGTTGTGATATCTAATAATAACATAACTACTTCAAATAATGGTCCAAATTGTGGTATTTATTCACAAAACTATCCTGGAACTACTGGTTTAAGCATAACTGGAAATAGAATCAATGTTTCTGGTAATGCAGGTTTACATGCATGGTCTTTAGTAACTGGTATGGAATTAGGGGATGATAATGATTATGTTGCACGTAATATTATTCATGTAATCAATAAAGCACCATATGTTTCAACTCATAATGCCTATGGTATAAGTTATTCACAGGCCGCTATGAGACATCCTTACTTTAACATCACTAACAACACTGTTGAAGTAAAAAATGGAACCTATGCAGTTTTCATCATGTCTGGAGGTAGTGGAAGTGTCACTAACAATTGCTTAAATACCACTGCTCACTGTTGTAACAATGCTGTAAATAGTAATCCTAATGTAGTTGTTAGTGGCAATTATTGCCCGTTAGGTTCAAATTGTACTTGTGGCTGCAATTGCACTGTCCATAACAATAATATTCCAATTAAATCCATTTTAAAATCAGGAGATATTCTTGGTGTTTCAGCACCAGAGGTATTGTCCTCAGTAAATGATGAGTTGTTGACTGAAACTGAATGCATTATTTATGTTGGTGAAAATAAGACTGAAAATGGGAATGGATCTTATGAAAATCCATTTGCAACATTGGAATTGGCTCATGCAAGTGTAAGTGGACATTATGATAAAATAATAATTAATATTTTTAATGGAACTTATCTGTTAAATAAAGAATTTTTGTTTGACACAGATGAATTAATTGTTCAAGGGGTTTCTGGAGAAGTTATTCTTATTGCTCCAGAGCCTTTTGGTGATTTTACTAAGGCAGCATTTAAGTTATCTTCTTCTAACTCTAAATTTGCTATGAATAATATTACTTTTGATGGGGGAACTGAATCTTCTTCATATGAGATGGCATATTTTGTACCAATTAGTGGCGAAGCAGATATAGTTACATTTACTAATTGTAAGTTTACTTCTATTAGATTTCTGTTAAGTCCTTCATATGATTCATATTATATTAATTGTGTGTTTGAAAACTACCGTGCGAATCGTCTATTCACCATGGATTTTGATGGAAGTCACTTTGCAAGTTTTAAAAATTCTATTTTTTTATTCCCAAGTAATTTTAAAACAATTCCTATGGATGAAGATGATCCGAATGTAGATATTCGTTTAGATGGAATTTGGTTTGGTCAAAATAGTGTTCCTAAATATGTTAAAAATAGTGGTGATGGTGTTAAATTTAACAATAAATATGCAATATTTACCGCATCAGAAAATTATATTGGGAATAATCAATATGAAATTATAGGTAAATTAACTTGGAATGACAATACTTTAGAAGGAATTGATAACTTCCAACCAATGACTGTTACATTATCTTCAAGTACTGGTGATATTCAAGCTAGTGCTGTTTTAGTTAATGGTACATTCAAAGCTATTTATAATAGTACTTCTTCTAGTAATTTGGTTAATG
>NZ_CAMVPN010000145.1 GCF_947169325.1 uncultured Methanobrevibacter sp.
CTAACATTAAACATCCATAAATATGTTCTGCAACAGATTCTAATCTTTGACTTGATACTTCAATTTCTTGCCAACCTGTTCGAATTTTTTCTTTTAATCGATTTGCAATTATATAAAAATTAATTATATTTTCATTCATTTGGATCAACTCCGTTTCTTCTAATTCATTCATAACTACATAATTTTTAATATTGTTATTTATAATTATGGTAGCCATACATGGGGTAATAATTCAGCTAGTGTAAATATTTGATTATCGCCAATCATAATTTCAGTTTTCAAATTCTCACAATTAACTTGTTTTATTAATTCACGGCATCTTCCACAAGGTGGTACTGCCCCATTTTTATCAGTAGCCACTATTTTTATAATTCTTGACTCATTGTTTTTTAACATTTCAGCTATAGCAGCATGTTCAGCACAAAAACCTATAGCACAATCTGCAACAATACATATTCCTGTATATATATTTCCTTTATCTGTCATTAATGCACATCCAACATGAGCATATGACACACTTTTGTTTAACTCCTTTTTTCCCGTTATCTCTCTTGCTCTATTATATAAAAT
The DNA here is from genome assembly GCF_947169325.1 of uncultured Methanobrevibacter sp. GTDB lineage: Archaea > Methanobacteriota > Methanobacteria > Methanobacteriales > Methanobacteriaceae > Methanocatella. Next base: position 571 of record NZ_CAMVPN010000145.1, read on the forward strand.
TTCAAAATCTCTATCCATATTTTTCTTGTATGATATATTTAATAACTTAAATAACCATACACTCCTTTCTTTATATTTCTATCTATATTTAGTATAATCTAAGTGTGGTAACTGTGGACTTTTGATATTTCTTATAGCTTTGACTATTTTGAGGAGTGTATTGCCACAGTTTCGTTTTTAATTATTTATTGGTTGGATAAGTCTTTGAACTTTTATGTCTAGCAAGTTTATGAGAACGAATACATGTGGAAGTTGTCACAGTTATTAATTTATTTGAAAGGTGGTACTTTTTATGTTTTATGTTGGAATTGATATTGCTAAAAATACTCACTGGGCTTCTGTTATGTCCTCTGATGGAGAGGTGATTTGTGAACCTTTTTCGTTCTCTAATGATAACAGTGGATTTCAAAAACTTATTTCTAAATTAGAATCTTTAGACAAAGAAAAGATACTAATTGGATTAGAATCTACTGCTCATTACGGCGAAAATATCATTTCTTACTTGTTTAATCTGAATTTCAAAATTGGACTTATTAATCCAATTCAGACCGCTAATCTACGTAGGTCTAATATCAGAAAAACTAAGAATGATAAAGTTGATACGTACATAATTATCAAAGCGCTAACTTTAGGTAACTACTCTCTCATCACATCTAGAGATATCAACAATTTAAAACTCAAAGGCTTATGCCGTTCACGTCGTAACTTAGTTACTATGAGAAGTAAAGCTAAAATTCAATTAGTATCTTATATGGATCAGATTTTTCCTGAACTTGAACAGTTCTTCAAAGGAAATCTTCACCTTAATGTATCATATCAGTTATTGAAAGAATATTCAAGTCCTAACGCCATAAAAAATTTACATTTGACTAAACTTACTAATATTCTTCATGATAACTCTCATGGTAGATATGGTAAACAAGATGCTATTCGTTTACGTGAATTGGCTAAATCCTCTGTCGGTATTGATAATCCTAGTTTATCTTTACAAGTTAAACATGCTATTTTACAAATTGAACTTTACAATGAGCAAATTGCAGAAGTTGAAGCACTTTACAAGTCTATTCTTGATGAGATGGAATCTCCCATCTTAACTATTCCTGGTATGTCTTACAATCAAGCTGCTGTTATTATTGGCTCTATTGGTGACATTAACCGCTTTGAACATTCTTGTCAATTACTTGCTTATGCTGGATTAGACCCTTCTGTTATTCAATCTGGTAACTTTCAAGCTAGAAGTACAAAAATGTCTAAACGTGGCTCTGGAATGCTAAGATATTCGCTTGTTTATTCTGCTCACAATGTTGTTCGCAACAACAAAACTTTTAGAGATTACTACGAACTTAAGCGTTCTCAAGGTAAATCTCATTATTGTGCTTTAGGACATGTTGCTCATAAATTAGTTCGTGTCATATTTAAAATGTTAAAAGATAATGTTGCTTTTAACTTAGATTAATTAAATATTGATTTTTCAATGTTCTTCAGCGTTTTTAAAAAATTATTTAAAAACGTTTATTAAAGTTGACCCTTCTTTCTATTAAAAATTTTTTTACTTTTTTTCAAAAAACTATTGACTTTTCATAGTTGGTCTCCTCATGATTGGTTTGCTCGATTTATTAAAATTTTATAAAAAAGTCTCAACAAATAAGTAATACAATTTTAGAAGTAGGAAGTATGAAGGTTGAAAAATAATTATAATTCTTTTCCAACCAAATTTGTACATTAGGAAGGGATGTTATTAAATATAAAGTTGAATTTTTAGTTCCATCCTCATACCTCATACTTCTTACATCACTATTTTATAAATTTTTAGTATTTCAGTTTTTTTAATGTTTATTTTCTAGATTCAACTATAAGCTTAATCCCTGTCCTATCCTCACCTTCAACCTCTACTTCCGCAAACGCTGGTATGCAAACTAAATCTACACCTGCAGGTGCTACAAA